>CAWUMN010000109.1:0-5088 GCA_963923595.1 uncultured bacterium | reverse complement strand
CGAAAATATGAAAATCGTTTTCGACAAGGTCGATTCCCTGAAGCAAATGAGCAGCGCCCAGGTGCGCCAACTCGTCGAGGGCGGCATAACCCTTCGCAAGGAGGGGAGCGATAGCACCTACTCGGTGAAATGGGCGAAGGATAAGAATGCCTTTGAGGTCGTGAAGGAGAACAAATCGAATTGGAGCGCCATCAAATCCTGGTTCTCCCACGGCTTGTTCCGCGGTCACACCAGCACCCGCGCCACCCGCATCGCCGAGGTTTTGAACCAACGAGCCACGGAACTGCGTTCCGCGCCATTCACCACGATCGATGCTCGAAACAAGGAACACCATTGGACATCTGAACGCGTAGGCCAGGAGATCGATGCCCGGCTTCCAGAACGGGAGAACCGCGAGATTTTCCAGTATGGCTTCGCCACCCCAAGGGCGAATCTGAGCCAAGTGATCAGCCCAATTGCCGGTGCACTCTCGAACGCCCAATCCACCACGCGCACCACCACGATCGACGATTACAACAAAGACCTCGGCATCCAGTGGGGCTTGGGTTTCGAGGAATACCTCGACCTCCTCGACGAAGCGAAATCCGGCAAACTGGTGAACCGCTCGAAAAACGCTCCGCCAAATTCCCCCCGGGAACATGGCAAGTGGGCGGAATTTTTGCAGGCGAACCACCAAAAACTCGACATCACTCGGCACAAGGACGGCACACTCGATACCGGTCCTGAGTTCTTCGCGAAAAACTCCAGCCCCCTCAGCAACGACGACGAGCTTACTTACGAGCTTTACACCTCCATGTTGGAGGTCGATCTGCAAATCAGAGGGAAGAAAATCGAACAGGCCTCGAAAAACATCCGCTCGGTCCTCGACATGGCGACAGATCCGAGTTTTACCACGGCGCAAAAAAAGGAGGCCTACAGCAGGCTCAGCGATTCCGAGAGCCGTTGCCTGGACAAGATCGTCACCAAGTCGTTCTTCCGCAAAACCAGCAAGCTCGGCCTGGAGTTTGCGCGTTCGCAAGGAGCCATGGTCGTCTTCTCTTGGAAACCCGCCTACTACTACGACAACCTCCAACAGCAACTGGGGGAAAAACCGTGGAAGACCCTCGGCAGCCGGGGGAAATTCTCTGAAGCGATCACATTCTCCGAAATGCGCAAACTCGCCCGTCTCGAGTCCCAAGGCACTGCTCCCCCCACCCTGCGTTTTGCGGCTAAAAAGGAAATCTTTTGAGACCACCGCTCCCCGCGATGGGGAATTCGAGCGGCCGCTGAAACTTTCATTTTTGAGATACCGAAGAGGGATCATGGACGGCGCACCGCTGGGCCGCTCGAAAGGATTGCATCGTCCCTCGCGGCTTGGTTGAAACTTCTTCGATGGTTGGCTTGAAAAAAATCTTGCGGGCCGCTGTCGTGGCGATTCTGCTGTTCGGTCTGGGATTCGCGGTCTCCGAGTGGCTGGGAACCCCGCCACGCTTCGACCTGAGCCAAATTGAATTTCCGCACGCCCCCCGCGAGGTGAACAACATGCCGGTGCTCGAGATTTTCTTCGCAACGAACCGCGCTCCGGTCGAGGGCGGCGGCGATTTTTCCTCGGAGGCCGCCAAGTCCCTTTCCTACGGCATCGCGGAGGTAAGAATTCCCGAGCAATTCCGGATGACCGATGTCCAGCGCCCCGAAATCCCACGCGGGCTCTCCGATCCGATTCGCGCCAGCATTCTCTCCGTCCGCCAACTCACGGCGGTGGAGTTCCAAAAAAAACTGCGTGAGCGCCTGACTCAATCTGGCGAGACCCGGGCCACGCTTTTCGTGCATGGCATCCAAAACACCTTCGACTCCGCAGTGCGGCAGGCTGGCACCCTCGCCTTTGGCCTCAACCTCCCCCAGCCCATGGTGGTATTTTCCTGGGCCACAGATCCCGGCCTCTCACCTACCGCCTACAATCGGTGCCGCGAGCAGGTGCCTGCCGCCGCTCGAGGTTTGACGCAATTTCTGCAAATGGAGGGCGCGAACAATTTCGACATCCTCGCGCACAGCCTCGGATGCAAGGTCGTCTGCAGGGCCTTGGCCCAGACCGACAGTGATGCAATTCCTGTTATGGCGGCCGGTCCCCTGCCAAATGTGATCCTCGTGGCGCCCGATGTGGACAAGGAGGATTTCGGAGAGGTGTTCCTCACCCCCGGCGGCGCGGCCGTCCGCCACACCACGGTCTATGTGGCCCGCAACGACCAGGCGCTCGTTTTTTCATCACTGCTCAATGGCGCCCCCCGAGCGGGCTCGAACATCAGCCCCTCCACCCATGTCGAGGCTCTTTTCGATGAGGACGCTGGCAACTCCTCGCGTGTGGAAATCGTGGACGCCACTTTCGTGAACAACGCGCACACCTCGCACGGGTATTTCTACCAAAACCGAGCCGCCTTCGCCGACCTGCAAAACCTCCTCCGCAACGATCTCCCCGCCTGCCAGCGTCAACTCCTCCGCCACGAAAAAGCGAAACACGGGAACTACTGGATCATCCCGCCGTGAGACGCGCCACAGCCGCAACCCAAGGCGCGGCAGCGCCCATCGAAAACCCCCCAGGCAGGGATGGATCGCCGCAGTCGTCCCATTTTCGCGGCGAAGCCGCCGCTATCACCCAACGGCGATTCACGCCTGAAGCTTGGGTCCGCTACGGCGAGCCGACCCTACCATTTTTTGACGATAGGTGCTTGCGCACCACTCGGCTAGGGCCCGTGCGAACTTGATCTCTGAAAATCACAACGGCTCGCGGAAGATTCATCCAGCGGGTTGTGATTTTCAGAACCTCACCGGACTTTTCCAAAACCTCTCGCATGAAATTCACGACCGGCGTTCCAATTCGCGGGACCGCTGTCGTGAAATTCAGAACCTCGGTTCATTTTCCCACGACCGCTCGATTCAATATCCTCGGCGCGGTTCTGAAATTCAGGACCGCTGTCATGAAAATCATCGGCTCTCTTCTGATTTTCACAACCGCTGTTCTTAAAATCACAACTGCTGTTCTGAATGACCGATCCGCCGTTGCGAGTTTCGCTCGAGTGGTCATCGATCTTGCGACTGCTGTTCTGAATTTTCTTACATGAGTCGTCCGAATAGGAACACCGGTTCCCTTTGGGACTCAAAATCCATTTTTTCGATAACCCAGCGCTTCTTCTGAAAAATATTTGACAGCGTTGTCTGCCTGATTCATGTTCGCTCGCATGACAGCGAACATTTTTATCCCTATGGATGGTATTTTTTCAGGTTTAGATAACCTAATTCCATACTACCCGCAGGATACTTCTGCTCTTTTTGTTCGCACTTTTGCCAACATATTTTCGGCTTCTATAAGCCGGACGGGCTTGGCCGAACCAAGAAACGAGAAAACCAATGAGAGATACCAAATGAGCCAGCACACACTCGGAGAGTTCATCAAAGAGCGTCGTCAATTCCTGGAGCTGAGCCAGCGCGAGCTGGCGCAGAAGATCGGGCTCAAGGCCGCCTCGCACCTTTGCGATGTGGAGAACGGCTACCGCCAACTCGGGGAGGAACACCTCCCCGCGCTGGCCAAGGCCCTTGATGTGACGATGGAAGAGCTGCAGAACCACGATCCGCGCGCCCCGCTCAGCGAGGCGCAAAAGCTGATCGAGCGCGACCCCGCCTTCATCCCCACCCTCAATAGGATGGTGCGCATGGCGGGCGAGCTATCACCCAAAGAAGTCGAGCGGCGTCTCCGCCAAACAACGCCTCCGGCCCCTGAGACCCGCCACGAGGAAAAACCACCACCATCCGGAGAACCATAACCATGCACAAATACCACATCCCAGACAGCATCCTGCCGGTGAGATTCCATTTCTCCCGGCAAGACATCGAAAAAATCGCGCGGGACGAGTTGAGACAGGTCGATTGCCTGCCGAAGTCTCCCGCCGCGATCCCCCTAGAGAGATACCTCTCCAGACGCCACCAGATCGAGCCCCGCCAGACAGACCGCCTTCCGATAGGAGTCTTGGGCGCCGCCGATCTCGCCGATCCATCCTTGCCGGTAATTTGGATTCGGCAGGAGGTCTTCGACGGCCCCTCCAACCGCTACCGAAGCACTCTGGCCCACGAGATCGCCCACCTCGTGCTCCACACCTCGCTCTACATCGACCCCGAGTTTTCGGACACGATCGCGCGCTGCAACGGCGGCGGAAAATCCCTCGCCCGAGGCTTCCAGTGCGGCGATGAGCAGATTCAAGACGCGCCGCAACGACCGACTTCGAACGCCCACCCCCTCTTCCACCTGGAATTCCAGGCCAACCTCGGAATGGTCGCCTTCCTTACCCCCAGCCCGTTGGTTAAGGCCTGCGTAGCGGAGTGGACCCGCGAGGAAATCCTCCGTGGCGGCGAGCGGGTTTTTCGACTTGAGGAATCCCATCGCCAGGAAGCCATCGCTCGCATCGCTGAAACTTTCGAAGTAAGTCGCGAACTCGCTGGCTACCGCCTCGGCGACCTTTTCCCGCCCGCATCCGGGCCAACATTTTCCCCGACGGCCAACCACCGCCCGGCGCACAAGGCGTCCGGGAGTATCGGCGGCGAACCCTCGTGGAAAATCCAAACAACACTATGGTAAACACCATAAACGGCACGCTCTCCGACACCGAGCGCGATGCCTTTGTCACAGGTGTCCTCGGACTCGAGACCGCCCTGCCCTTCGGGCTGGCGGCCCTGAGCCCATCGGAAGTCATCCGCCTCGCGAAGGCCGGCCCGGCAACGGCCTCCTTCGTGGTGGATGGCTTGGAACTCGCCAGCCGCAACCCCGAACTGCTCACCGCGAATGTCACGGCGCAAGAGGTCAAGGATATGCTCCAGCTCATCCGAAACCTCGATGTGCTCGACGGCGTGGTCGGACAGCTCAAGGAAAAGCTGGCCCACACAGCCATCATCGCCAAAGCCGAGGCCTACGAGATCGCCCGCACCGCCTACATGCTGCTGAAACGCGGCAAGGCGGCCGGACTCACCGAAGGTCGCGACAAGCTCGCCCAGCGCTTCAAGCGCCAGGGTAATACCAAAGTCCTCTACAGAATAGACTTTACATCTCTCTGTCTTGGAGCGAAC
>CAWUMN010000108.1:0-5089 GCA_963923595.1 uncultured bacterium | reverse complement strand
GCGGCGGACAGGCGTCACAGGCTGGCGCCCAAGCCGGAGGCGACGGCAAAGCCCCCGAGGATTTCCATAAACTCATCGAAACCGAAGTCCTCTCCATCGAGGTCGGCTACGGCCTCCTCCGCCTCGCGGACAAAACCCAGGGCGGCGACCTCCTCGACCGCATCACCGGCGTCCGCAAAGGCTTCGCCCGCGACAACGGCATGGTCATCCCGCCCATCGCCATCCGCGACAGCCTGGAACTCGAGCCGAACGAATACCGCTTCCTCCTTCGTGGCAAACCGATCGCCCACGCGACCGTCATCCCGAACCGCTGGCTTGCGATGAATGTCAGCGGCAGCCATGTCACCCTCAAAGGCGTCCCCACCGTCGAACCCGTCTTCGGCATCGAAGCGGTCTGGATCGCCGAAGAGGAAAAACGCACCGCCGAGATCAACGGCTACAGCGTCGTCGATGCCGTATCGGTCCTCATCACCCACCTCGCCGAGTCCCTCAAACAAAGCGCCCACCTCATTCTCAGTCGCCAGGAGGTTCAAGGCCTCATCGACCGCGTGAAGGAAACCAACCCCTCTCTCGTCGCCGAACTCCTCCCCGACCTCGTCAATCTCGGCATCATCCAGCGCGTCCTCCAGAATCTCCTCCGCGAGGGCGTCCCGATCAAAAACCTCCCGCTCATCCTCGAAGCCGTAGCCGACTACGCCACCGTCACAAAGAACCCCGACGAACTCTCCGAGCAAGTCCGCAAGCGCCTCGGCACCTATTTCATCGCCCAATACGAATCCGAGCCTGGCCTCATCAAAGCCGTCACACTCGATCCCCGAATGGAGCAAACCCTCATCACCCGCATCCAGCGGTCGCATTTCGAAACCACCCTCGCTCTCGACCCGCAGACCGCCCAATACCTCCTGCGCGAACTCACCATCCGCTCGAACTCCATGGCCGAGCAGGGCCTCCTCCCGACCGTGATTCTCAGCGCGGAACTCCGCCTTGCCTTCAAGCGCTTCTTCGAGCCCTCGCTCCCGAAGATTCATGTCCTCGCCTACCAGGAACTCCCCTCCCAAACCGAAATCCAAAACATCGGCATCATCACCCCGCCAGTTGGACAAAGCGGCGAGCAGCACCAGCAGGTCGCGGCCTAGCCAAATCCTCACATTTTCCCCCTGCGAAATTCCCGCCACCTGCTAGCTTTGACCAAATGAAATCGGCCGGGGAAATGTCACCAACAGAAATGCGCGCGGAAATCTTCCGCGTCGCCCGACTCTGCGCGCCGTGTCTGGATTCCATGGGCTCGGCCACTTTCCATGGCAATCCCACCTCCTCCTCAGAACTCACCAAATGGCGCGACTCGGTATGGAATCCCTGCGTCTCGCCGGCACTCGATGCCGCCCATGCCGCCGCAAAAACCGGCAGCCGCGAGTTGATCGAAGTCGACCGCCAACTCGATCTCCAACTTGCCGGCCCCCTCGCCAAAACCTCCCGAGCTGCCGGGCGCCAGCTCGCCACCCAATTCCTCGCCCCCGCCAGCGAACCCGCCCTCCTGAAATTCCTCGCCGCCATCAAAACCAATGCCTCCCCCGGTCACCTCGCCGTCGTCTTCGCTGCCCGCGCCTCGATTTTCCACATCCCGCTCCCGACTACCCGAGCGGCCATGCTTTTTCTCGAAATGCGCGCCGCACCGATCGACTCGTTCTGGCCGATCCTAGAGGATTGCCTCGTCGGCGCCAAGCCAGCTCCCGCCTCGCTCCACGCTGCCTGACACCTCCCCGAGATGCCCGCGCTCGATACTCCCGAAATCGAAACCAAGAACAAGGCCGACCTCGATGCCGTCTGGAATGTCGTGGTTCACAACGACCCCGTGAATCTCATGAGCTATGTCGCCATGGTGTTCCGCCGAGTCTTTGGATTTCCCCGCGAAAAAGCCGAGCGCCACATGATGGAAGTCCACAACAACGGCCGCTCGATCGTCTGGAGCGGCAACCGCGAGGAAGCCGAGCTGTATGTCCAACAACTCCACACCCACCTCCTCCTCGCCACCCTGGAAAAAAACCCGGCCCAATGAAAATCAACATCAGCGTTCTCGAGGATGGGGCCATTTTTTTCCGGGGCATTGATCCCCTGATCCTTCAAATCCTCTCCGAAATCCGCACCGCCGCCGACTTGGACGACCCCCGAGTGGAGGCGAGGTTTTACCAATCCCCCACCAACGATCCCGAAGCCGAGAACTTGCGCGAGGACTGGAAGGCTTTCGTTCAACCCGATCTCCACAGCGCCTTGGCTTCCTCGCGCGAAGTCGTGGATGCCGACCTCCGCCGCTCATCGCTTGATAAGGAAGGCAACGGCTCGCTGCTCATTCCTCGCAACCACATCGACCACTGGCTGAGCGCCCTCAACCAGGCCCGCCTCGCCCTAGTCGAATTCCACCGCTTCACCGAAGCCGATATGAGCCGCCAACCCGAAGACCTTGAGGACCCGCTAGATCATGCCCTCTTCCAACTCAGCATCTACGGACTCTTGCTGGAATGGCTCGTCACTCTCGTCGACTGATTCCTCCTGTCTCCGCCGTGCTGCCCCAGTAACGGTGCAGCCAACCGATCCGGCAGCCACCGGAGCTCGTATTTCCCCAAACACGCGAATGGGCGCTTCAGAGGAACCAATTCAATGAGCTGCAAACGCAATATGGTATTTTTCTAACGCAATATGAGTCTATTCACGCTTCAAATCCTGTGTTAAAAAATGTTTCCAGAATCTATGACCCCTAATCCCGCCTCCGGCATCGACCCCAACACCGTTCGAAATCTCAAACTCTCCACCGGACGCGCCATGCCTGTCGCTGCCTATGGAACCTTCCACTCCGATTGGGCCCAGGCTCTGATGAAGGACGCCACGATCGAAGCGATCCGCCTCGGTTGGCGCCATCTCGACACCGCGCGCGCCTACGAAAATGAAGACCTCGTCGGCGAGGCGATCCGCGAGTCCATCAAACGCGGCCACATCAAGTCGCGCGACGAGTTGTTCATCACCGGCAAGCTCTGGAACGGCCACATGAAGCCGAAGGATGTCGCTCCCGCATTGGAAGCAACGCTGCGCGACCTCGGCACAGACCGGGTCGACCTCTACCTCAACCACTGGCCGTGGCCGAATGTCCACCCGCCCGGCTGCACTGGCGACCAGCGCAATCCCGACGCCGTTCCCTACATCCACGAGGCGTTCCTGGAAACCTGGGCCGAGATTTGCAAGCTCAAGAAGGCCGGAAAGATTGTGGACATCGGCACCTCGAACCACACCCGCGCCACGATGGAACTCCTCCTCCGCGATGTCGCGCCGGACGAGCGCCCGGTTTGCAACCAGATGGAACTCCACCCGCTTTTCCAACAGACCGAACTCCGCCGCTACTTCGAGTCCGAGGGCATCATCTGCACCGGTTACATGGCGATGGGTTCGCCCAAGCGACCGAGCCGCGACAAATTCAAGGAGCACCGCTCCGACATGCACGACCCGGTGATCCAGGAAATCGCCCGCGAGTGCGGAGTTTCCGCCGGCACGGTCTGCCTTGCTTGGGCCGCCCAGCGCGAGAACCACAGCGGCGGTTATGTGGTCATGTCGACAAACTCAGAGCGCATCCGCGAAAACCTCATTCCCGCGACGAAGGATATCCTCAGCGCTGAACAAATGCTCCGGATCAGTGGTGATGGCACCGAGGCGAATCCCGGCATCGACGCCAACAACCGCCTCATCTGGGGCCAGGTATTCCTCTGGCCCGAGGCCGATGGTGACTGGCGCCTGCTCTGGGACGACTCGCAGGTCTTCCTCACGCGCGACGGCTACCAGAAATTCAAAACCTCGTGGAACTCCCACAACGCCGTGCAACTCGCCACCACCCACCGGAGGGCCGGAAAATGAAAGAGGTCGGCTTCCTCAATGGCCACATCGACTCGGCGCTCACCCGCCAGGGGCACTGTGATTTACTGATCGTGGCTGATGCGGGCTTCCCCTGCCCGGATCATGTCGAGGTGATCGACATCGCGCTCCGCGAGGGCGTTCCCACAGTCCTCGAGGTGCTCGCGGAACTTCGCAAGGTCCACTCGGTCGAAAAGATCGTGATGGCGAATGAAACCCGCGACCACAGCCCGACCCATTTCAAAAAGGCCTCGCAGGCGTTCGGCAAGGGCGTAGAAGTCGAGGCGATCCCCCACACTGAATTCAAACAACGCAGCCACCAGGCCAAAACCATCATCCGCACCGGCGACTTCACCGCATGGGGAAATGTGATGTTGGTCTCGGGCGCGGGCAAACGCTGGAAGATCGAAAGAAAATAACCCCATGAGACAAGCCACCATGACCAAACCCGGACACATCGAGTTCGGGTCCGCCCCTGAACCCGTCGCCGGCCCCGGCGAAATCCTCCTCCGCATCAAAAAAATCGGCGTCTGCGGATCCGACATCCATGTCTGGCACGGCCAGCATCCCTACACCCCCTACCCCGTCATCCAAGGCCACGAGTTTTCCGCCGTCGTCGAAGCCGTTGGCCCCGGCGTCACCAAAGTGAAGCCCGGCATGAAGGCCACCGCCGCGCCCCAGCAGGTCTGCGGCAAATGCAATCCCTGCAAGCGCGGCGAATACAATATCTGCGACACGCTCAAAGTCCGTGGCTTCCAAGCCCCGGGCTGCGCGCAGGACCTCTTCATCGCCCCCGAGGAGCGCATCGTTCCATTCCCCGAGCACCTCACTTTCGAGCAGGGCGCGCTCATCGAACCCGCCGCCGTGGCCGCCCACGCCACGAACCGCGTCCCGACCCTGAAAGGCAAGAATGTCCTGGTCACCGGCGCGGGCACGATCGGCAACCTCGTCGCCCAAGCCGCGAAATGCCGGGGCGCGAAAAAGGTTCTCATCACAGATCTCAGCGATTTCCGTCTCCAGAAGGCCCTCGATGCCGGGATCGATGGAGTTTGCAATGTCCGCAACGAAAAGCTCGCCGAGAAATGCAAGGCGTTCTTCGGCGACGAGGGGTTCGATGTCGCCTTCGAAGCCGTCGGCCATGAGCGCTCGCTCGACGATGCCATCCAGACGATCCAGAAGGGCGGTGACATCGTCG
>CAWUMN010000107.1:0-5100 GCA_963923595.1 uncultured bacterium | reverse complement strand
GGCCTTTTCCGTAGCTGGCGAGGACGGATCGGACTTGGTCGCGGATCGCCTCGGGTGGGGCGTAGAGCGCAGTGGGGTCCATGTTTCCCTGCAAGGCCACGCGGTCGCCGGTGATGTGTCGCGCGGACTCCAGCGGGATCGTCCAATCCACGCCGATGACATCAGCTCCGCAGTCCGCCACGCGGTCGAGCCAGGTCATGCCGCCTTTGGGAAAATAAATCACGGGAATGCCCGGGCGTTTGATCTCCGAGATGATCCGGCGGACGGGCGCGAGGGCGAACTCCTCGAATCCGGCGGTGTCGAGAATCCCCGCCCAGGAATCGAAAATCTGGATCGCCTGTGCGCCGGCGTCCATTTGGGCGCGGCAGTAGTCGATCACGACATCGGCGATTTTTTCGACAAGGACGCGAAGGAGGTCGGGTCGGGCGAAGCGCCATTTTTTGGCGTGCTGGAAATTTTTCGAGCCGCCGCCCTCGATCATGTAGGTGGCGAGTGTCCACGGGGCGCCGGCGAAACCGATCAACGGAACGCGGTCGGCGAGGCGGTGGCGGATTTCGCGGATCGCCTCCATCACGAATCCGAGGTCTTGGTTGGACTCCACAGGCCGGAGGCTCTTGAGGGCGGCTTCGTCGCGGAGCGGGGAGGGGAATTGCGGGCCCTTGCCCTCGCTGAAGTGGAGTTCCATCCCCATCGCCTCGGGGACGACCAGGATGTCGGAAAACAGAATGGCGGCATCGACGCCGAGGATGTCGATCGGCTGGAGCGTCACCTCGGTGGCGAGGTCCGGCCGTTTATACATTTCGGAAAACGAGTGGTTTTTCCGCACGGCGCGGTATTCGGGCAGGTAGCGGCCCGCCTGGCGCATGATCCAGACCGGCGTGCGCTCCACGGGCTGGCGGTAGCAGGCGCGGAGGAAAAGATGTTTGTCAGTGTCGATGGCGAAATACTCCCAGCTTGAAGCAGTTTTTGCAATCCACGGCGCCAGCGGTCAGCGGCTGTCCTTTCCGAAAATCCCCCGCAAAATCTCCCGCGCCCCGTTTTCGAGAAGGATTCTTGCTAGCCGCGCGCCCAGCGCCTCGGGGTCGCCGCCGGGGTCGCTCGAAACCGAATCTCGCACGAGGCTCCGGCCGTCCAGAGAACAAACACAGCCCGCGAGCAAGATTCCCGCCTCCGACACCACTGCCTGCGCGCCGATCGGAACTTGGCAACCGCCCTCGAGAGTCCTCATCAGCGAACGCTCCGCCCGTGCCGCGAGCATCGATTCTTGGTCCTCCATGCAGGAAAGAAATTCCCGCATCTCCAAATCCTCCTCCCGGCACAGAATCGCCAGGCTCCCTTGACCGACAGCGGGAAGAAGGATGTCGGTGGAAATTTTTTCGCTGATTCGGGAATCCCATCCAAGCCTCTCCACGCCGGCCGCCGCGAGGATCATCGCGTCCCAGTCCGACTCGTCGAATTTGCGGAAGCGCGTGTTGAGGTTTCCGCGGATCTCGAGGATTTCGAGGTCGGGGCGGTGGTGGAGGAGTTGGGAACGTCGACGGAGGCTGCCGGTGGCCACGCGCGCACCCTGCCGAAGCGAGGCCAAATCCTCGCCGTTCCGCGAAATCAAAACATCGCGCGCGTCATGGCGTTTCGTTATGGCGGCTATGGCCAAGCCTTCGGGAAGTTTGGTCGGCAGGTCCTTCAAGCTGTGAACCGCAAAGTCCGTCTCGCACCGGAGCAGGCTGGCATCGAGTTCCTTTGTGAAAAGTCCCTTGTCGCCGATCTTCGCGAGCGGGACATCGAGGATTTTGTCACCCGTGGTTTTAATGGTCAGCGTCTCGAAGCGCGCCTCGGGAAACCGGTTTTCCAGTTCGCCGCGCACCCTGTTGGTCTGCCAGAGGGCCAACTCACTGCCGCGTGTGGCGATTCGGATATCCCGGTTCATTGCGGGCAGCACGCTAGGTGGAGACCCCGGAAGTTCAACCCGATTCTTGCCCTGCCGCACCGCCGGATTTGCCATCACCGGGCCGATGGATTATTCGCAAGGGCCGTGAATGAGCGACTGCCCCTGATCGATCTGCATCGACATCTCGATGGGAGCGTGCGGTTGGAGACGATTCTGGATCTCGGCCGCCGCCACAACATCCAGCTTCCGGCATGGACGGCCGAGGAATTGAGGCCGCATGTGGTCGTTACAGAACCACGCGCCGGGCTTGTCGAGTTTTTGGCGAAGTTCCAATGGATGATCGCCGTGCTGGCCGATTACGACGCCTGCCGCCGCGTGGCCTATGAAAATGTGGAGGACGCCTCGCGCGAGGGCATCCGCTATATCGAGCTGAGATTCAGCCCGTGCTTCATGGCCTCGCACCACCACTTGAATCCCTCGCGGGTCGTCGAGGCGGTTATCGAGGGAGTTCGTCAGGGCGAGCGGGATTTCGGCGTCCGCGCCAACCTCATCGGCATTCTCACCCGCACTTTCGGTCCCGGCTTGGCGAGGAAGGAACTCAACGCCCTCCTCGACCACAAGAAGGAACTCGTGGCGCTCGACCTCGCGGGCGACGAGGCTTCCAAACCAGCCGGGCTTTTTTCCGAGCATTTCAAAAAAGGACGCGATGCCGGGTGGCAGATCACTGTTCATGCCGGCGAGGCGGCGGGTGCCGAGAGCATCGTCGAGGCGGTCGAAAAACTTGGCGCCACGCGCATTGGTCACGCGGTCCGGGCGGTCGATGATCCCGCTGTGATGGAGATGTTGCGCGAGCGCCGCATCGGCATCGAGGCCAACCTCACGAGCAATGTCCAGACCAGCGCGGTGCCAAGTCTCGCCGGTCATCCGCTCCGGCGGTTCCTTGATGAGGGTTTGCTGGCTTGCATCAATACCGATGATCCAGTGATCAGCGGGATTGATTTGATCCATGAAATCGATGTAGCCGCCCCGGCAGCAGGACTGACCGTCGAGCATGTGGATAATGCGCTCAAAAATGGATGGGAAATGGCTTTTCTGGATGAAGCCGAGAAGTGTAGTCTGCTCTGCAGATAAATAATCCTGAGAGATTATTTGCGCTGATCAAAGACGGACACTTATTAATTTTACCAAGCCTTTTAAATGCATGACGATTTTGTTTTCCAGTTGTCGCCCCATGATTCCTCCTCGAACGGGGCGCTGTCCGAGGAGTTTCTTTCCCGCCTGGATCGCGAGTTTCGGCCCCGAATGATCGCTTGTCTGGAATCCCGCGGGGCGTCGCGGGATTTGGCCGAGGATGTCGTTTCGGAAATTCTCTCCGAGTGCATGATCGAGCCGCCGCGCAATCTCCTCGGCCGCTTTAAAGGCGACGGGCCGCTGGACGGCTGGCTGCTCCGCGTGGCGATAAACCGCTTTATTTCGCGCCATCGCCGCGAGCGCGTGCTGGAGTGCGTCGAGTTGGAGACGATCGACAAACTGCCTTGCGATCAACCAGTGGAGATGGAGGGAGTGTTGCAGAGAATCGTCTCAGCAGCCCTTCGCGAGGCGATCGAGTCGTTGTCGGCGGAGGCGAGGTTGCTCTTGTGGCTGCGGCATGGTTACGGGATTCCGCAGAATCGGCTTTGTGTTTGCTGGCAGAGCACGCCAAGCAGGATTTCGCGGGCGCTTTCCTCCGCGCGCGACACCGTGAGGGACCGCACTCTGCGATCCATCCAAAAGGAGGAGCCGGGACTGCATTTGAAGTGGCCGGACATCTCCGGCGTGTGCGCCGAGTCGGATTTATTCAACGGGATTCGCGATGTCGCCTGATACGGGCGGCGAGAGCGTCTCGAGTCCGGATGATGCGCTGAAAAACATCTTCGGATATCTCGAAAAAAACTTCCCCTCCGAGTTGGGCGACAGCTCTGAGCCGGAGGAATTGCGGCGCCTCATGAAGGAATTCGCCGAGGGGAAAATCCCACTCGCCGAGATCGAGGCGGTCTGCACCCAAATCCTCCGATCGCCGGAGTCGATACGCACCTTCGCCCAAATCCTCGGCGGGGCCTAAGCGGGGCGGGCCAATTCCTCCCTCAGCCAAGCGAGGGCGTCGTCCCGGGTTTTCAACGAGCCCTCGAGTTGGAGGGCCTGCGCGGAGTCGAGGAGCTTTTTGAAAGGCGGGCCGGGCTTGAGTCCCGCCGCGATGAGGTCGCGGCCGGTGATCAGCGGGGGAGGGATGAGTGGTTCGTTCGAAAATTCCTCCCGCTTGCGGAGGAGGAATTCATAGTTGTCGAGCAGGCCGTGCGAGCCGCTGCAATCGACGCGGTGGAGTTCGAGTTCATCGTCGATCGTCGGCCGGGCGAGGAAGCGCTTGAGCGTGGCGACGCGCATGTTTTGAACATCCTTGAAGGCCATGTGGTTTTTCACTCCCGCGACCGTTGCCTCCGTTTCGGCGTTGGAAAATCTCAGGCGGGCGAAGATTTTTTCAGTCATCGAGGCGCTGATCGATTCGTGTCCGTTGAACCGAATACGGCCGGTCTCGTCGATGTGGAACGCCGGCGGTTTGCCGATGTCGTGGAATAAAACCGAGAAGACGAGAGGCGTAGAAACCCGCTCGGGGAGCAGCGAAAGCATGAGGCGCGTGTGGACAAAGACATCGCCCTCGGGATGGAAGTCGGGCGGTTGTTCGCAGCCTTTCAGCGCCTCGATCTCGGGAAGCAGGATGGCGAGCAGACCGGATTGATCGAGTAGATCGAACCCTCGAACGCGCGAAGGGTGGGTGAAAATTTTGACGAGTTCGTCGCGGATGCGCTCGGCGCTCACGGCGGTGATCTCAGAGGCTCGCTCGACCAAGGCCCGCCAGGTTTCCGCCTCGATCTCGAAGCCCAGCGAGGCGGCGAACCGCACGCAGCGGATGAGCCTCAATTTGTCCTCGGCGAAGCGCTCTCGGGGATCGCCGATGCAGCGGAGTATGCCCGCACGGAGATCCGCCTCGCCACCGACATAGTCGAGGATTTGGCGGGTGAGGGGATCAAAGAAAAGGCCGTTGACCGTGAAATCCCGCCGCCGTGCATCGCCCTCGGCGTTCGTAAAGGCGACGGACTCCGGGTGGCGTCCATCGCGATACGCACCATCGGAGCGGAAGGTGGCGACTTGGAATTCCCCGCCATCCTCCAGGACGA
>CAWUMN010000106.1:0-5100 GCA_963923595.1 uncultured bacterium | reverse complement strand
CAATGTCTCGACCTTCATCCGCGAGATCGTGCTCGAGCCGGTGGATGGCGCGCTTTCCTACGAGCCCGGCGACTACCTGCAATTCGCCATCCCCGCCTACAGCGAGATTCGCTACAGCTCCTTCGATGTCCCTGAGCCCTACGCGGAAGTCTGGCGCCGGCACGGCATCTTCGACCTCGTGGCGAAAAACCCCGATGGCGCGAAGCGCAACAACTACTCAATCGCCAGCCACGCGGGGGAACCAACTATCCGCCTCAATGTGCGCATCGCCACACCGCCCCCCGGCCAGGAATGCCCGACCGGCACCGGCTCCAGCTACATGTGGTCCCTCAAACCCGGCGACACGCTCGATGCCATCGGGCCGTTCGGCGATTTCCACATCAAGCCGACCCGCAAGGAAATGGTCTACATCGGCGGCGGCGCGGGCATGGCTCCGTTGCGCGCCCACCTCACGCACCTGCTCGAAGTCGAGGAATCCGCCCGCCGGGTTTCCTTCTGGTATGGCGCCCGCTCGCGTCAGGAATTGTTCTACACCGACCTCTTCGAGGATCTCGCCGCGAAGCACGCGAACTTCACCTTTGAAACCGCCCTCTCAGCCCCGCTCGAGGAGGACGGCTGGACCGGCCACACCGGCTTCATCCACGAGGTCGTCCTCGCCAAAGCCCTCGAAAATCACGCGAACATCGGAGGCGTCGAATTCTACCTCTGCGGACCGCCGATGATGATCAAGGCCTGCACGAAAATGCTCTCCGACCTCGGTGTCCCCGCCGCCCACATCTCCTACGACGAGTTCTGAAAATTATGGCCCACTACATCAACGACGGCTCGTCCGACGCTCCGAAACTCCGGATTTTTCTCAACCTCGACACCCTTCTCGGTCTCTCGCCGGAGAGCCTCTGGCCTGGCTTGGAGGGCGAGGCGATGCTCGACCGGTTGAAGGCCGATGGATTCCAGGGCGTGCAGGTTCCCGGAATCAACCGCATCCCGGGGTTGCCGCACTGCGGACTCGGGCGGGTCAACACCCCCGCCGAGGCTCTCCCTCTTGCGCGGCGGCATGCCGATCTTGGTGACCTTTGCCTCACGCTCCATGTTGGATGGGGAATTGAAGACGATGACGAGGTTTTCCGCTTGGTCGAGGCGATCCTCCAGGCCTCGGGAACCACCCGGCTTCCAATCTTCATCGAAACCCACCGCGCCACGATCACGCAGGACATGTGGCGAACCGTGCAGATCGTGAAACGCTTTCCGGAGGTGCTCTTCAACGGCGACTTCAGCCACTACTATTGCGGACAGGAGATGGTCTATGGCGGCGAGGACTACATGAGTGGCGTGCCGATCAAGATGGAATTCATGGCCCCGGTCTTCGACCGCATCGGCTTCATGCACGGCCGCATCGCCTCGCCGGGTTCGATGCAGATGCCGATCAATGACACAGCGAGTCGTCCCGCGGCCGCCACGGGAGTGGCCGATTACCTCGCTGATTTCCGGGCGATGTGGACCCGCGCCATGCGGGGCTTCCTTGCCAAAGCCGGCTCCGGAGACATCCTCGTCTTCGCCCCCGAAATCCTCGCTCCCACCTACTACTACGCCCGGGTCTTTCGCGACCAAGCGGGCCGCTTCGTCGAGGAGAGCGACCGTTACGAGCAAGCCCTCCTTTACCGCCAAGTGGCGCTCGAGTGTTTTCAAGCGGCGCAAAGCTGAAACTCCGCCAGTCCACAATTCCAACACGACCATTATGAAAAAAACCACGCTAACCCTCGCCGCCCTCGGTGCCCTTGCCGCCATCCACGCCAAAGCCGCCGACACGCCCGCCCCAGCGATTTCCCCGGCCACCGAGACGCCCACCTTTTTGAAGCAGGACAAGCCCGCCGAGGCTCCGGCCGCCACCCCCGCGCCCAATGACCTCCCGCGCGAGACCGAGGAGCAGCGCAACGCCCGCATGGCCTGGTGGCGCGACGCCCGCTTCGGCATGTTCATCCACTGGGGCGTCTATGCCCGACTCGGCGGAATCTACGACGGCAAGGAAATCCCGAGCCTCGGCGAGCAAATCATGGGCAAGGCTGAAATCCCCGTCGCCCGCTACAAGGAACTCGCCAAGGAGTTCAACCCCACGAAATACAACCCCGAGGAATGGGTCCTCATGGCCAAAAAGGCGGGCATGAAATACATCATCATCACCGCGAAGCATGTCGACGGCTTTGCGCTCTGGCCCACAGCGACTAACGATTGGGATGTCGAGTCCACCGCCTACAAAAAAGACCTCCTCAAGCCCCTTGCCGAAGCCTGCAAAAAACACGGCATCAAACTTGGATTTTACTACGCCCAGACCGTCGATTGGTCGAATGGCGGCGCCTGCAACAACTGGGACCCCGCCGGCAAGGATGACATGCCGAACTACATGAAAAACATCGCCATCCCGCAGATCAAGGAACTCGCCAACAACTACGGCGATGCTCCCGCGATCCTCTGGTGGGATGTGCCCGTGGCGATGAACTATGACTACGCCAAGCAAATCCTCGATATCCTGAGCGTCCGGCCCGGCCTCATTCAAAACAACCGCCTTTTCAAAATGCACGGTCACATGGGCGTGATCGACATGGCCGCGCTGGAAGAAATCAAAGGCAACCCGCTCTACGGCGACACCGAGACGCCCGAGCAATACATTCCGCCCACCGGACTCGGCGACCGGGACTTCGAGGTCTGCATGACGATGAACGACACCTGGGGATACAAGAGCTTCGACCACAATTGGAAGTCCTCGAAGACACTCATCCAGCAACTCATCGACATCGCCAGCAAGGGTGGCAACTACCTCCTCAATGTCGGCCCCACCGGCGAAGGCCTCTTCCCCGAGCCGATCGTCGAGCGCCTCGATGACATTGGCAAGTGGATGGCTGTGAACAGCGAATCGATTTACGGCACCCACGCCAGCCCGTTCCCGAAACTTGCCTGGGGCCGCTGCACCCAGAAGAAAACCGCAGACGGCACGACGCTCTACCTCCAAGTCTTTGATTGGCCAAAGAACGGCGAACTCCTCGTCCCTGGCCTCGAAAACGAAGTCAAATCCGCCACGCTCCTCGCGAACGGCGAGGAATTGGAATTTGAAAAAACTCCCGAAGGCGTCGAACTCGAACTGCCAGAGAAAGCCCTCGATCCGAACGCCACGGTGATCAAACTCGAAATCACCGGCGCTCCAAAAGTTTCCGAGGTTTTCATCAAACCCGGTGAGGACGGCTCCATCGAATTGCCAGCGAGCCTGGTCGATTTCCCGACTCCAGCCAAAGGCAGCACCCCGATCTTTCAGGAAGGCGAGACTGGAAACGAAATCGGCCATTGGAACAACCCCGAGGCGGTCGTGAGTTGGGACTTCTCCGGCGCCAAGCCAGGCGAATACGAGGTTTTGGCCGAGGTCTCCGGAATCAAGGATGCCAAAGCCGTCGTCGAATTTGGCGACCAAAAACTCGCCGCGCCACTCGCGAGCACGGTGAACTACAACAAATATAAAATCTACAACCTCGGCAAGATCCGCATTGCCGACAACGGCAAGCAAACGATTGTTGTGAAACCAGATCCTACCGACTGGTCAGCCTTCAACCTGCGTAAGGTCACCCTCCAACCAGTCGGCGGGCAGTAAGTTTGCAGAAAACGCCCTGCAAAGCGGGCGTAAAACATGCTGAATGAAAAAACTATGCGACTCCGATATCGAGGAAATGTTCTCACGCTCGAGCGGGCCTGGCGGGCAGCATGTGAACAAGGTCTCGACCGCCGTCACCCTGCGCCATGTTCCCACAGGCTTGAGCGTGACGGTTTCGGACTCGCGCTCGCAGGCGATGAACCGCGAGACGGCACGGCGGAGATTGCTTCGGAAAATCAAGGAAGCCGCCGAGGCGAAGAAATTGGCGCAACTGGCCGACGCCTCCCGGGAACGGCGAAGAAAAGCCAAGCGTTCGCGTGGAACCAAAGCAAAGCTCGTCGAATCAAAACGCCGCCGCTCCGAAACCAAAAAGCTGCGCGGCAAGGTCTCCTGAAATCTCTCAACCGACTCCACCGGGAAGCTTCGCTTTTATTCTCAAGTCATTCATTGACATCCAACAAACCCGCCCTGCAACCTCACGGCCAAAGTCCATTTTTTGCTTCCAGCTTTATTCAAAAGGCAAATTTCATGAAAAATTACCCACTCCTCCTTGTCGCCGCCGCAGGGCTTTTACTCCTCCCCTCCTGCAAACCGCCCGAGCCTCCGAAGATCACCGCCACGGATACGGGAAAATCCGGCCCGGGCGCGCAGACGATCCGGGGCGGGAATGTCACGCTGTCGTTCGCGGCCGACGGCAAGCCGCTCGCCTACTCGCGCGGGAATGTCACGAATATCCTCAATCCCAAAGACCCCGGGCCGGGTTTTTACATGACGACGGGCTCGGGGGCTGAGGAAAAAACCATCCCCTTCACCTCGATCGAATCAAAGGACGGCAAGCTCATCCTCACCGCCGACGACAAGACCCGCGCGACCTTGGCCGTCAACGCCGGGCCGAACTACTTTTCCTTCCGCCTCGAGAAACTCGAAAATGTGCCGAAGGACTCCGAGCCGGTTTTGAATTTCAGGCTGAACTTCAACAACGCCTGGCCGCAATTCATTCCGCTCGACTACATGTGCAATACAAGCGGCAAGTGGGCCTCGATGCGTTGCTTCGGCACGGCCTCGTGGCCTTTTCTCTGGAAGCGCGGCGCGAGTGATCCGCTCGGCGGCTTTGCCGTTTTTGTGCCGGAGAACGAGCAGGACCACAACGAAGCCCTCCTCCGGATGTGGACGACCGAAAAAATGCCGCACCCGAAGGTCAAGGAAAAGTGGACCTACGAGCGCGCGAAAGCCTGGGTGCAGGAGTGGGAGAAGACTTTTGAAAATGGAAACCTCCTGACCATCAGTGCCGAAAAACCCGAGGACCTCGATGTGCTCATCGACTATGCCAAGAAATTGCATGTCAACCGCCTCTACCTCCACACCGACACTTGGCGCGGGGCGTATTGGGTCTACGACCGCGATCCGCTCTCGGTGAACACCAAGGTCTTCCCGCGCGGCGAGGCGGACCTCAAGGCCTTCCTCGA
>CAWUMN010000105.1:0-5101 GCA_963923595.1 uncultured bacterium | reverse complement strand
GGAAAACCTCCCCGATCTTGTGGATTCGCTTTCCACCGGTCTTCTCGTCAATGCCTCCAAGCCCCATTCCCCGATGCTTTGGGCTTTGGCCGGCAAGCATCATTCGCTCGTATGGGCATCCGAGGACTCCCGGGAAATCGTTTTCCGGGCGACTGCGGATATCCGAGAGGGGCTGATCGCCATGGTTTTCGATTCTGGGAGGGCGGCTTTCCTCAGAGAACCCGAGCTTCGTGCCGATGCTTGGACCAATCTTCCCAAATTGCGGGATCATTCCATCGAGGCCATGGCTGCTGTGCCAGTCCGCTTGGCCGGGCGGGTTGTTGGTGTCTTGAGCCTGGCTGGACCAGAGGTTGAGGAAAGTGATGTTGGGCGGTTGGCTCTGGCGTCCGAGGTTTTCTCCCGGCTCGCCGAATCCCGAATACTGCGCGATTGTTTGGGACTGGATCGATGACCCACACCTCGGCATGGATCACGCCGCTGGCGGCGAGGAGGGCTCTTCGCGAAGGAACCGGCCGTGGTATCAAAATCGCCCTGCTGGATTCCGGAATCGAGTTGTCTCATCCAGGTTTCGGCCGGCGTCGATTGGTGGACGATATTGCTTTTGAAATTTCCCCGGCAGGAACCGTGCGGCGGATTCCGGGGCGAGGAATTGACGAGTGCGGACACGGCACAGCCTTGGCTGGAGCGATCTGGGCGGCAGCTCCGGAGGTCCAGATCGGGAGCTTTCGGGTGATGGACCGGAATTTTTCGAGCAAATACGCCATCATTCGCGAAGCGGCGACTCTCGCGATCGAGAGCGGCTATCACATATTGAACTGTAGTTTCGGCGCGCGGGCCGAGGATCGAGCGATCGGGCATTTCAAGCCATGGGTGGACCTGGCTTACCGTCATGGGGTCCATGTTGTGAGCGCTTGCAACAACGAATCCTTTCGGTTGCCCGAATGGCCGGGGCATTTTCCTACCGTGATCGCTGTCAATATGGCCCAAGCGGGCCTAGGAAATTTGTATCTGCGCTGGGACGGCGGTGAGGAAGGAGTTCCTCGCCATCTGGTCGAATTTGCCGCCAGCGGGGTGGACCTGAGCCTTCCATGGAAGGACGCCTCGTGGGTGAAACGCACCGGGAGCAGTTACGCTGCGGCACACGCCGCCGGTCTGCTGGCGCGGTTGCTCTCAATCCATCCCGCGCTCAAACCGCTTGTGGCCCTTTCGCTATTGCAAGAGGCCGCCGAGTCTTGGACTCCGGCGCACGCCGCGACGAACGGGTAGGGCAATCAGAGCGACTTGAGGACCGATGATCCGGTGCTTTGCGCCTTGATCTCATCGGCCAAATGGGCAATCCAGCGAGGGTTTGACGCCACCCGCTCCACAAGCTGCTCGCGGTCCTTGGAGTCGATTTTACCGGCCGCAAAAAGTTTAATCATGGACCGGATTTCCTCTGGGACGGTATCGGCATCGCGCGCGGCCACCTCGGGTGCCTCCAGCGAGGAGATAAGTCGTAAAATCGCAGCGAAATCCTCGGTCGCAGCTGGCTCGTTCGAATCGTTCGGTGTCTTAGAATTCATGCGCTTGTTACTCGAGAAATTCCCCACAAATGTTCCCCAAATCCACTTAAAACTGGCTCTTTTCCCTGTTCGAGCTTTTACCATAATTTCAGGCTCCCACAAGGCTGCAGCGTTTACTCTGTGGCACGGCCCAGTTTTTTGGATTGCTCATAAAATCGTAAAAATACGCGTAAAATAGCGCAGCTTTTGAGGTGAGTTTTGAGGGATAGCATCTGGCACGGGTCTTGCTTCGCTAGTGGCACATGAACACTCTTGCCGCTCTCGACCACTATAATTCCCTCTGCGACGAACTCGACAGCTTCATGCATGAAGAAAATTCCCAACTCCGCTCCAACGGGGGGGGCGAGTCTCTTCTGGTGGACCGCAAGCGCGGCATTCTCCAAAAGCTCGAGAGCGCGCTGCAAATGCTCCGCGTGGCCGGTCCGGTTCGCACCGCCGATCATGCGGCGTCCTGCGAGGTTCGCAAGCGGGTGATGGCGAAAATCCTGAAACTCCTCCTGCTCAGCCGCGAGAGCGAGCAATTGCTTTTGAAACACTCTGTCCGCACCGCGCCTCGCGTCGAGGCTCCGAAAGCCACTCCGGCCCGCCTCGCTAGCACCTACAAGACCCGGAAGACCCCTGCGAAGGGAACTTCCCAGGCGGAAGGCTCCTGGGCTGTTTGGTAACTCCCGCGCCCTTGCGGCGGCGGAGGTTTGTGGTTTAATCCGGCGAGTTCCATGGCTCAAAAAACACTCCCGATCACTCCCGGACAGAAATACAAATTTGTCGTCAAGTCGGCCGAGGAAGCCGCATCGATCATTCGGGACAAGCTCGGCGAAATGGCCCAAGTCATTTCGGTTCGGCAGGTCGAAGGCGAGGGGTTGGCCCGTTTTTTAAAGTCCCCGAAGCTCGAGATCATCGCGCAGGTTCCGCCGACTGCCATCGAGGCTCCCGAGGCAAAAACTCCCTCCGAACCCGCGTCCGAGCCTGCCGAGGCCGTGGAGGAACAGGAGACGCCGCAGCGCCGCAAGGCCGCCCGAGCCCGTAAGGCCCGCCCCGGCGTTTCCCCGTCCGAACCGCGCCGCGAGGAGACCGATTATGTTTCCGAGACTTTGGTGCGGGCGATGTTCAACAACCTGCCAACCGGGCGACTTTGGACGATTTTGTCCAAGGCCGGCATCCCGACGGAATTTCTTGCCCAGATCGGCGAGCAGCCGGAAACGCGCGGGCTGAACGACCAACCTCTCCAAACCGCCATTTCGCGCTTTGCGCTTCTCATGCGCGACCGCGCCCCGGGCCGTTCGCTGGCTCTCACAAACCGCGTGGCGTTTTTCGGCTCGCCGGGCTCGGGATCCACGACCGCGCTTTGCAAACAACTTTCCGCCGATGTGTTTCTCCGGGGCCGCCAGGCGTGCGTGATGAAGCTTGAGGCGGACGAGCCGAATTCCAGCGAGGGGCTGGCCATGTTTTGCGAGGCTTTGGGGGTGCCGCTGCTCCGCACCCCCGCCGAACTCCGCAAAATCCCCGAAGACGCGGCAGTGTATTTCGACATGCCGGGCATTCCGCTCACGGGAAAAAACATCCGCCATATTCAGAAAATTTTCGACGAATTGGGCATCGAGTCGCGCGTGCTGGTGGTGAATGCCGCCTACGAGCGTCAACTCATCCAGGAGGCCTACACCCGCGCCAGTGCGATCGGGGCCACGCATGTCGTGTTCACGCATGTGGACGAGATTCCGCGTTGCGGGAAACTTTGGGAGTTCGTGCTCGATGACGGCCTCGTGCCGCTTTTCGCCAGCACAGGCCAAAACATCGCCAGCGATTTCGACCGCCATGTGATCGATCTGCTGGTGCGCAGAACCCTCACCGCCGGGGACGAATAACGGGAGAGGTATGATTTTAAAAAGCATCAGGCTTGGGGTTCAGGCGATTCTGGCGGTTCTCCTCATCGCGGGATGCGACGAGGCGGCGCGGATCATCGGTCCCAAAACGGAATCTCAACCCTCGGCGCCCACGCCTTTGAGAGTCGGCGTTTATTTGCCTCTCCAAGGAGAAATGGCCGCGAGCGGGGACTCCATGTTGAATGGTCTAACGATCGCCGCCGAGCAGGTGAACGCCGCCGGAGGAGTTCTTGGTCGACCGGTGCAACTCCGTTTGCGCGACACCAAATCCCAGCCCGAGCGTGTGGCGAAAGCTGTTATCGATCTGATCACCGTGGATGATGTCGTCTGCGTCATTGGGGGGCTCACTGGCAGCGGTGCCGAGGCTTCGGCTATCGCTGCGGAGCACCAGGTGCCGCTCATCGCACCGGGGTCCACCATGCCGGGGGTTCCGTCCACCGAGCCGTGGACGATCCGTTTGTGCTACTCGGATTTTCTTTCCGGCCGCGTGATGGCGAAATTTGCCGATTCTCTGGAAGCCAGACGAGCGGTGGTTCTCTTCGATCCCTCAAGCGACTACGCAAAAGCGCTGGCGCTGTCTTTTGGAAGGGGCTTCAGGTCCAAGCGCGGAAATACAATCACCGGTGAGCCGTTCCAGCCCGGCACCACAGACTTCAGTGAGCACATTCAGGAAATCAAAAAAATCAACCCCGAGGTCGTCTACTTGCCGTGCGACGCCCGGCTCGCCGCCGAGATTTTGGTTCAAGCCCGCGCGGCGGGTTTGGAGACGCCGTTCCTTGGCACGGCGACATGGGACTGCGAGGAATTCCTGAAAGAATCCGCAGAAGCCTCGAGGAATTGCTACCTGCCTGGCCGCTACGCTCCGAGTTCTGAAACCGAAACCTCCCGCGCGTTTTTGGCGGGTTATCTGGAAAAATTCAAAAAAGCTCCCGGCGCGATGTCGGCCCTCGGTTACGATGCGTTGAGGGTTTTTCTGGAAGCCTACAAAAAAACCAACGGCCAGACCGGCGAACCACTCCGGGCGGCGCTGGAGGAGACCACGAATTTCGAAAGCGCGACCGGTCCGATCACGATCGACCCCGCCCTGGCGGTCTCAAAAGCCATCCCGATTCTGAAAGTCAAAGACGGCGATTTCGCGTTTGTCGAAACGCTCGTGCCTTAGCCTCTTTTTCCTTGGAGGAGCGGGGTCCGGTTTTTAGAGTATATCCCCTTATGAAACCCGCCATTCGCGTAGCAGTGACCGGAGCTGCCGGTCAAATCAACTACTCCCTCCTCCCTCGCATCGCCTCCGGCGCCATGTTCGGCCCCGATCAACCGGTGATACTCCAACTTCTCGAAGTGCCTGTGGAAAAAGCCATGAAAGCCCTCGAGGGCGTGGCGATGGAACTAGACGACTGCGCCTTTCCGCTGCTGCAAGGCATGGTTCTCACCGACGACGCGAAGATCGGTTTCAAAGATGCCAACTGGTGCCTGCTCGTGGGGGCCAAGCCTCGCGGCCCTGGCATGGAGCGCGCCGACCTCCTCAAGGACAATGGCAAAATCTTCACAACCCAAGGCCGGATCATTGATGAAGTCGCCGCCGATAATGCCCGCGTGGCGGTGGTGGGAAATCCCGCCAACACAAATTGCATGATCGCTGCCAGTATGGCGCGCCGCCTC
>CAWUMN010000104.1:0-5132 GCA_963923595.1 uncultured bacterium | reverse complement strand
GGACGGGCGGGCGGCGTGGCGAAGACGAGCGGAACGGGAAACCCGGTGATGCGGATCTTGGAGCGGGGGACACCCTTTCGCTCAAGAACCTGGGCGGTGGGCTCGTTCGGGACAAAGTAGGCATCCGAGGGCGCGGCAAGCCAGATCGAGTTGATCGAGATCGAATCGGTGATGACAGTCGCGAAGGGCAGCTGCAAATCGAGTTTGCGCGCGGCGCGCCGGAAGATCGGGCCGTAGCCGGGAAAGGTGGTGACCACGATGCCCGCCTCCATGCGGAGGATCGTGTGGCGCATGCGACGGGCGGCGCGGCGGTAAAACCCCAGCCCGAACGAGGACACGGCGGGGAAGCGGTCGAGGAATTGGTAAAACATATTCCAAGCCCAGGGCACACGGCGGATGGCGGTTTTGTAGCTCCACTGCGCGACCGGATAAATCCACGGATGCGCCTCGCGGAAGAAGTCGTGGACCGAGACCAGGATCTCGGGATGGAATTCCTTGATTGCCTCCTCGATGTTCCGCGCTGCGGCGTTGTGGCCCTCGCCGAATCCGGCGGTGACGATGAGAACCGAGACGGGAACCATGGCGGGAAGTATCAGCCCGCCCGGCGGGGATCGGATTCCTCGATCCGGCGGGTGATCTCGAGAGCGAGGTCGAGCGCATCGGCGGCCGCGAGACCGGTCACGCGCGGCTTCAGCCCCTCGCGGGCGCACTGGAGGAAGGATTCCAACTCGATGCGGAGCGGTTCGCCTTTTTCCACCTCCACCGGCTCACGCACGATCCGGTGTCCGCTGAAGTCGGTGACGATCTTCGAGTCAGTCGCGAGGCCGATGAGCTTGCCGAGGCCGGAGCTTTCCTTCTCGTCCTCGCGGGCAAGGCGGAGCAGGTAGCCGGACTGGTTTTTGTAGTCGAGCGAGAGGTAGGCGTTCTCTTGGAAGACACGGATCTTGCGCACGCGCTCCTGGCTGATCCGACTGGAGGTGACATTCGCCACGCATCCGTTCGCGAAACGGAAGCGCACATTCGCGATATCCTCGCCCCGGCTTAGGACCGGGATTCCCACGGCGTCGATGCTTTCCACCGGCGAACGGACGAGATGCAGGATGATCTCGATGTCGTGGATCATGAGGTCCAAAACCACTCCGATGTCGGTGCTCCGGTTCGGAAACGGCGAGAGGCGCGTGACCTCGAGGAAGCGGGGGTTTTTGAGCTGGGCCTCGAGCGCGTGGAGCACGGGATTGAAGCGCTCGACATGGCCGACCTGGAGCGCACACCCCTTCGCGGCCGCAAGGGCGGCAAGCTCGCGCGCCTCGGCGGGAGTGGTCGCGATGGGTTTTTCGATGAGCAGGTGCTTGCCCTTTTCCAAAAGCTCCAAGCCGATCCGGTGGTGGGTGACGGTCGGAGTGCAGATCGTGGCAGCATCGACCAGCTCGGCGAATTCCTCGAGGCTGGATGCGGCGCGGCAGCCGAAGCGCTTCGCCGCGGCGGCGGCGTTTTCGGCGTTGGAATCAAAGACGGCGGCGAATTCACTGCCGGGGATTTCGTGGTAAAGGCGGGCGTGGTTGATGCCCATGTGGCCGACGCCGACGACTCCGGTGCGAAGGGTTTTCATAATCCGTGGATCGAGAGGGAGAGTTTTTGGGCGAGCTCGCAGACCTTTGGCCGGTCGAGCAGCAGGGTTTTTCCGGCCTCCACGCCGATATGGCGGATGCCGGCGGCGACGGCGACTTCGAGGGTTTTGGCACCGACGACCGGAACATCGAAGCGCATATCCTGATCGGGTTTCGAGACTTTGACCATCGTCGCCGAGCCGCGCCCGAGCTGGCCGCCGCGGCGGATCGCCTCGTTGGTTCCCTCGAACGCCTCGACGGCGAGGACGGTGCCGTTTTTGACCACCACGGTCTGGCCGATGTCGAGGCGGCTGGATTCCTTCGCGATGCGGAAGCCGAACTCCAAATCCTCGATTGCGCGGGGCTTCAAGCGAGGACCAGCGATCGGCCCGCGCGGGGCGATGTGGTCGTCCAGAAATGTCGTGGCGGGCAGGAGTTCAAGACCGGCCTTGGCCAATTCCTCGGCGACGGCGCCGAAGAGCGTCTCGGCATTGCGGCGTTTGAGTTTGGCGAGGATCAGGAGGGCTTTGAAATCGGGGCGGAGGTCGAACAGGTTTCCCGGCGCGATCTGACCGGCCATCAACGCGCGGGACGCGCCGGATTTTTTCGCGGCGTCGAGGAGTCGGCCCATCTGGCCCACGCGCATCCACTCCACCGAATCGACAAGCGGGGCATTTTCCGGCTTCGTCTCGCCCTCGAAGGCGGCCATGACGATCCGCGAGACCCCCGCGCGGCGGGCGCCCTCGATCACGAGGCCGGGGTAGTCCCCTCCTCCGGCGATCAAAAACAATGGCGCGTTCGTGGGGTTCATAGTCAGTAGCCGATATCGTCGAAGCGGTTCACGCGGAACCGGTCGGGGCGTGCAGCGGGTTTGTCTTTTTTGCCGGGTTTCCAGTCCGATTGGGGAAATTGGTAACCCGATTGGTCGGTTGCGTAGGTGCCGACGGGAACCGACGCCGTGCGCCCAGCTCCTGGCAACTGGCGGCGCTGGGCGATGAATTGGCCGGGCCGGTAGTAGTTCGTCAAATCCTTGGCAAATCGCGAGCGGTTGATGCCGATGAAAAGGTTCTTCCGGACCTCGTAGTGGAGGTGGGCGGTATACATGCCGCGATTTGTCCCGATGGTTCCAACCTGTTGACCGCGTTTTACCTGCTGGTCTTTTTTTACCATGATTTGATTCAGGTGGGCATACATCGAATCAACCATCTGGAGCTTGCCTCCCTCGAGGAACGCATGGCGCACGATCACGACATTCCCCCACCCCATGCGGGCGTCCTGGGCGAAGGTGACGATGCCATTCCCGATGCAATAAACCGGCGCTCCGAAGTCGGTATTTCCGCCGCGCACATCGTTCCAATCCTCTCCAGGATGGTAAGATAGAAAACCTCGCGCCATGTAGTAACCCTCGCCCGGGGGCTTGCCAACAGGGAGATCGAAACCGTCCGCGACCATGGTATTCGCGCGCTTCAAGTCCGGCACCGCCACCAGCGCGGATACGAACAGAAACAGAAATATCCAAAACAACCATCGTCGCATGAAGCCCCAAGCCTAAGTATTCACTCCAGCAGGCGCAAGACATGGGAGCGGATTTCACCCCATGGCGCAATCGCGCGTGGGCGGGGATTTTCCCGGAATGAAAATACTCCGCGCCTCGGCCAGCACCGATTTTTGCGTCACGAAGGATTGCCGGATCGTCCACCACCCCGTCCATGGGAGAAAATGCCTGGAACTCGAGCACGAGCATTGGATTCCGGTGGTCTCATGGGTGCGCCTCCACCCGGAGCGCCATGTGCCTGAAGGGCCGGAGGATGGGGAAAGTCTCGCGCCCGATGGCTTTCAGGAACTCGATTCCAGCGAGCAGGTCGTCTGGGTCGAGAAACCCAAACGCGGCCGCTGAGTCTCAGGACTGGAACTGCGGCGCGGAGTAATCTGTCCAGATGGGCTCGAGTTCCCCCTCGTCGGTGAGGGCGAGCACACGGCAGATGCGGCAGCGTTTTTTGGACTCCATCAAATGCTCGCGGGCGCTGGGGAGGTTGCCGAGTTGGCACTCGCAGCAGGCGAGGTGGTAGTGAACGATTGCCTCCTCGGGAAATTTCTCGAGGGCATCGAGCAGGAGGACGCGGGCGCTCGAGGGGGAATTGGAAAGGCGGAGCGCGATCGCCCAGTCGATCCAGTGGGTGACATTTTCCGGCTCCGCCTCCCAGAGGCGTTCGGCGACCGATTCCATGGCCTCCCACTCCTCCTCCGCGCGGTGGATTTCCATGAGGAGCGTGAGCCCCTCGACCCCGAGCTTCACATCGCGCGGCAGATTTTGAAATTCGCGGAGCGCCTCCTCGGGCATCCCGAGTTCCAGATAACCCTCCGCCGCCATCAGTCCCATTTTGTAGTGGTCGTCGATCATCGCAGTGTCCTCCTGAGAGAAGAAATCGACGGCTTTCGGCGGGACTTTAATTTTAAAAAATGGCCGCGCTCAGCTGCGGGTCACCTGGAATCCGGTCGGGGATATTTTCATCTTCACGAACCGCGCGCGGGGGTTCGGCGGACGGTCGGTGAGTTCGCGGCGGATGCGGGCGGCGGCCTCGACATCCTTGGCGAGGAGGAAAACATAGCCACCCCCGCCAGCGCCCGGGAGCTTTGCGGCGGCGGTCCAATCCGCCACGCGGGCGAGGATTTCCCGCACCTCCGGAGGGTTTGTGCCGGCATCGAGCGCGCAGTTCAGTTCCCAACTCCGGCGAACGACTCGGCAGAGGTCGTCCCACGATTGGCGGTGGAGCAGGTCGAACGATTCGCGTGCGTGCGCGGAGATGTCGTCGAGGATCGACAGAGTGTCGGCCCGGTTGAGGAACATCCCGCGAACGATGTCTTGCAGGATCGATTTCGCGACGCGGGTGAGGCCGGTGTAGTAGAGGAGCGCGGTGCCGTTGTTGAGCGCCTCGGCGAGCAGGTGGTCCGGCAGCCAGCGCACGGCGGCGCGCTGGATGAGGCCCGGCGAGGTCTCGACCATTTTCAAGCCGTGGTGGATGCCGCCCGCCTGATCCTGCCAACCGCCGCCGGTCGTGAGAAGTTGCTCGAGGACGAGCGTGCGGGAGGTGATTTCCGAGGAATTCCAACCGAGGCCGCAAACCTCGGAGAGGGTTCCGAGAAGCGTGGCGGAGAGGATGCTGCTCGTGCCCAGTCCAGAGCCTTTGGGCGTCGCGGCGAGGAGGGAAATCTCGAGCCCGCCGCCGAACTCTCCGAGGATTTGGTCGAGCGAGCGGGCCCCGGAGTGCGCGCTGAAGCGGGGGTGGAATCCGGCGAGCGCGAGGGCGGCCTTGGCGAGAGAGAACTCCCCTCCGACCTTCGCGCAGTCCTCGAGTTCCTGGAAATTCTCCACGCGCGTTTCCGCGCCGAGGTCGATCGAGCGGATGACGAGCCGCTTCTCCGAGGTGACCCTCGCGAAAACCTGCACCGGCGGCTGGCCGTTCAGCTCGAGCGCGACATTCACCACCGCGCCGCCGTGTTTAAGGCAGTAGGGCGGGGTGTCCG
>CAWUMN010000103.1:0-5150 GCA_963923595.1 uncultured bacterium | reverse complement strand
CGGTGTTCAACTCCACGCCGACATGGTTCACGCAGGAGACAACGGTGTCGTCGAGCGAGCGCTTGAGCGCGGACTGGTCGACATCGTGCTGGTATTGGCCGACGCCGATGGATTTGGGGTCGATTTTGACGAGTTCCGCGAGGGGGTCCATGAGGCGGCGTCCGATGGAAATCGCCCCGCGCACGGTGAGGTCGAGATTCGGGAATTCCTCACGGGCGACCTCCGAGGCCGAGTAGATCGACGCGCCGGATTCGCTGACGACGACGACCGGGATGGCCGCAGGCAGGCCGAGGGCGCGGATGAAAGATTCGGTTTCGCGCGAGGCGGTGCCGTTGCCGACGGCGATGGCTTCGATTTTGAACCGGCTGACGACCGACTTGATGACTTCGGCGGCCTCGGCACGGTCGCGTGCTCCTTTTTCCGGGTAGATGACCTCGTTCATCAGGAGTTTTCCCTGGGGATCGAGGACGACAAGTTTGCAACCGGTGCGGAATCCGGGGTCGAGCGCGAGCGTGGTTTTCTGGCCGAGGGGAGATGCGAGGAGGAGTTCGCGGAGGTTTTCGGCAAAGACTCGGATGGCTTCCTCGTCGGCTTTCTTTTTGTAGAGAACGCGGGCCTCGCCCTCCATGGCGAAACCAAGGAGTCGCTTGTAGCAATCATGCGCGGCGAGGCGGACCTGCTGCGCGGCGGGGTGTGAGCCTTTGACGAAAAGATGGTCGAGGGCGGCGAGGGCCTCTTCCTCGCCGGGCGTGATGCGGGAGAAGAGAAGACCTTCGGTCTCGCCGCGGCGGATGGCGAGGAAGCGGTGCGAGGGACACTGGGCGACAGGTTCGCTCCAGTCGAAGTAGTCCTTGAATTTCGCGGCGTCCTTTTCTTTTTCGAAGACGACTTTGGATTTCAGGACCGCCTTGTTGAGGTAGAGGTCGCGAAGGGCGGCACGGGCCTCGGCGGAATCGTTGATCCGCTCGGCGAGGATGTCGCGGGCTCCGGCCAGGGCGGCGGCGGTGTCGGGGACTTCCTTTTCGGCGCTGACGAACGGGGCGGCTTCCGCCTCGGGATCGGTGTTGGCATTTTGTTCCCAGAGGATGTCGGCGAGCGGTTCGAGGCCTTTTTCCTTCGCCATCGTCGCGCGGGTGCGCTTTTTCGGGCGGAAGGGCAGGTAGAGATCCTCGAGGGTCGAGAGGTTTTTGGCGGCGTCGATTTTGACCTGGAGTTCCTCGGTGAGGAGTTTGCGCTCGGTGAGCGAGGAGATGATCGATTCGCGGCGTTTGTCGAGTTCCTCGAGTTCCTGCATGCGGTCGCGGATGTTTGTGATTTGGACTTCATCGAGCTCGCCGGTGCGTTCCTTGCGGTAGCGGGCGATGAACGGAACGGTCGCACCTTCCTCAAGGAGGACGGCGGTGGCGGCGACTTGGCGGGGTTGCAGGGAGAGTTCCTGGACGATTTGGAGGAGGTGTTTTTCGAGCATGATTGGTGAAATTTAAATTGGATTAACCACGGAGGACACGGAGAGCACGGAGTGGATTTTATGAGAAAGCAACTGGGCTGTCAGCGAGAGAAACGGTGCGGAGTTTTTGGATGACGGCGGGGAGGATTTCGGTGGCGCGGGAGATTTCCTCGGGGGTCGTGAGGCGGCTGAGCGAGAGGCGGAGAGAGGATTTGGCTTGGGCGTCGGTGAGGCCCATCGCTTTGAGGACATGGGAGGGTTTTCCTGAACCCGTGGCACAGGAGGAACCGGCGGAGCAACAGACGCCGCGCTCGTCGAGGAGGATGAGAGCGGCTTCGCTTTCGATGCCTTCGAAGGAAAGGTTGGTGGTGTTTGGGAGGCGGCGGACGCGGTCGCCGTTGATGGTGCTGCCGGGGATTGCGCCGAGGAGGGAGCTTTCCAGGAGGTCGCGGAGGGAGGAATTGATGGAATGGGCGGCGGCGAGATCGGCGGCTTGGCCGAAGGCGACGATCGAGGCGACATTTTGCGTGCCGCCACGTCGGCCGTTCTCCTGGGTTCCGGGCAGGAGCGGGGTGAAGGGGGTGCGGCGGCTGGTGTATAGGCCGCCGATGCCTTTGGGGGCATGGAGCTTATGGCCAGAGAAGCTCATGAAATGAACTCCAAGGCCTTCCAGTCGGAGCGGAATTTTCCCAAAAGCCTGCACGGCGTCGATGTGCAGGGCGGCGTTGGTTTTTTGGACGATCGCGGCGATTTTTTCCAAGGGCCAGAGGACGCCGGTTTCGTTGTTCGCCCAGAGGAGCGAGACCAGGGCCGTGTCGGGGCGGATGGAAGCGGCGAGTTGATCGAGGTCGATTTGTCCCATCGCGTCAACGGGCAGCCATGTGATTTCGCAGCCTTCCGCGGCGAGTTGATCGCAAGCCCGCAGGGTGGCGCTGTGCTCGACCGAACTGGTGACGACATGGCGTTTCGCGGGATCGATGGCGAGGGCGGAGCGGATGGCAGTGTGGATCGACTCGGTGCCGCCGCTGGTGAAAATCCACTCGTCGGGTTGGCAGCCAGCCAACGCCGCCACTTGCGCGCGTGCCGTTTCGATCGCCGAGGCGGCGAGGCGTCCAAGCCGGTAACCGCTCGAGGGGTTTCCAAATCCTCCCCTCAGCCAGGGCTCCATGGCCGCCAGGACCTCCGCCGCGACAGGCGTCGTCGCGTTGTTGTCCAAATAAATCACGGAGCCCATTTCACAGCTCTTCCAACTACCCCGCCGGGACTCCCATTGCAATCTGGCGGTTCGGAAAACTTGGCGTGAATCGTGCTTGCGAAAGCAGGTTTCATGCCTACTCTCGGCGGCGACTTATGGCAGGAATGCAACAAGTGGCCGGCATGGCGATGCAGCAAACGCTGTCGCCGCAGATGCAACAAAGCCTTCATGTTCTGCAAGCGCCATTAAACGAGTTGCTCGAGATGGTGGATGCGGAACTGCGGGCGAATCCGGCGTTGGAGGAAATCCCCTCCGACAAGCCCAGCCTCTCCGACACCGAAAAAACCACCCGCCTCGAGGACGAGTGGAACGAGTATTATTCTCAGCGCACCTCCGGCGAAAAGTGGACCCGCGAGGCTCTCGAAAAGCGCCAGCATTTCCTCGACTCGCAGATTCGGCCCGAAAACCTCACCGAGCATCTGCTCGAACAACTCCACACCGCCGCGTGGCCGAGGGAGGAGTCCACGATCGCGGTCGAAATCATAGGCAATCTGGACGGAGGCGGTTACCTCCGCGCGGACCTCGAGGAGATCGCCGCCTCGCTCGAGGTGCTGCCGCTCGAGGTCGAGCAGGTTTTGGAAAAAGTTCAGCAGTTCGATCCGCCCGGCATCGCCGCGCGCACCCTCTCCGAGTGCCTCCTCCTCCAACTCAAAGCGCAAGGCCGCCAGTATTCCGTCGAAACCCGCATCGTCCGCCACCACCTCGACGAGTTGGGCCGGAAAAAACTCAACGACATCGCGAAGGCCCTCCATCTCGAGCTTCCGGAAATCCAGCGCGCGGCCGAGGTGATCGCGCGACTCGATCCCGCGCCAGGGCGGGCTTTTGCCGAGGACACCAACCAGATTGTCGTTCCCGAGGTGATCGTGGAGCGCGATGGCGAGGATTTTTCCGTCACGCTAAACAGTGATGAAATCCCGCGCCTCCGAATTTCAGACGACTACAAGGACATGCTCTCGAACGACTCGAAGGAGGTCCGCGACTACTTGCGCGACAAAATCCGGGGCGGGAATTTTTTTATCCGCAGCATCCAGCAACGCCAGAACACGATCCTGAACATCTCGCGCGAAATTGTCGCCCGACAGCGGGATTTCATGGAACTCGGTCCAGCGCACCTCAAGCCCATGCGCATGGGCCAGGTCGCGGAGGCGGTGGGTGTCCACGAGACAACCGTGAGCCGCGCCTCGGCGGGGAAGTTCATGGCGACGCCGCACGGGATTTTCGAGCTGAAGTATTTTTTCACCCATGGCTACACGAATGCCGACGGAGAGACGGTGAGCAACGAAAGCGTTCGCCAGGCCATCGCGCAGATCGTCAAGGAGGAAAGCCAGAGCCGCCCCTACAGCGACCAGGACCTTGTGAAACTCCTCGCAGACCGCGGCCTGCCGGTCGCCCGTCGCACCGTGGCAAAATACCGCGAGCAGCTCGGCATCCTGCCGAGTCATTTGCGGAAATCCTTCTGAGGCTCAGGCTCGGGCTGCGAAGGCGGGTTCACGAGACCCGTCGCGGCTGATTCGGCGCACCTGCCCGACCTTGGCCACAAGCGCCACCGCGATGATCTGCGCCGCGTCGGCGTCGCTCAAATCATCGGTATTCAGCACGAGGTCGTAGTTGGTGACATCGTTGATGTCCTGCCGGAAGTTCTCGAGGATGTAGTTTTTCCTGGCGCGGTCGCGGCGCGCGACCTCCTTCACCGCCTCATCCTGCGAGACCTTGTAAATTTTCGCGAAGCTGCGGATGCGAACCTCGAGAGTCCCCACCAATCGCACATGCAGGGCCATCGGAATGTTGCGGGTGATGAAATTTCCGCCGCGTCCGACGATCACAGCATTGCCCGACTGGCCGAGCCGCAGAACGGTCTCGGCGGTTTTTGCCACCGCTGTGAAAACCCCCGGATGCAGACCCAGAGCCTCGCCGAGCATATCCATCAAATGCCCCGTCCGGTCCTCGGGAAAAAAACCCACCGTGCTTTTCGGCAGGCCGTGCTCCTCGACGACATGGTGCACAAGCCTTTGGTTGAAAACGGTCCACGGGCGGTGGTGGGGAATCGCGCGGTTCTCGCTGAGTTGACCCACAAGCTCATCCGCGATCGGATTTCCACGCGCGCCGGCGGCTTGGGAGATGGTGATTACGGGACCGTCGGTTTTTTGTTCCGGGATGTCTTCGCTCCAAAACGAGGAGGATTGCACGAAGGCACGGCAGAGTTCGATTTGATGGTCGGTTTTCATAGGGGGTTGAGGGTTTGCAAGGTCAAGGCTTCCCGAGCACCTGGTGGCGTTCAAGAAAAAAATCAGGTTTTTATAGGGAATCTGGCCACCCTTACATCCGGCTCGCGCCGATTTCCGCCAGCTGACTGCGCTCGCCTTTGGTGAGGGCGATGTGGGCCATGAGCGATTGGCCGCGCAGGCGGTTGCGGGTGTAGACGAGGCCGTTCGAGCGGCTGTCCACATA
>CAWUMN010000102.1:0-5160 GCA_963923595.1 uncultured bacterium | reverse complement strand
CGCGGGCGCCTCCGGTGAGGCGGGAGTTCAGGACCATCGTGGTTTTTTCCACTCCACCGTGTGGCTTGATGGAGACATGGAGCGAACTGGAGTGGTCTATGAGGTTCGCCACGCGGCGGGTTTTCCATTCACCCCCTCCGATGGGAGGCAGGGACAGGGCGTCCAATACAAAGGTTTCGGAGCGGCTGACGAATCCAAATGGGGTAAGTTTCATGAGAAATCCACCCCATGAAGTCTCGAATCGCCCAAGTGTGTCAAGTGCCTAGATGCGAGCATTGCGTGAAAATCGCTCTGTTTTTTGGAGTGGGAAAAAATTGCCTATTTGGTTGAAAGCTCCTGCGATTCCTGTAGGATGCTAATCGATTCAACCGATTTCCCGAGAACCATTCGATGGCCCTTGACCGCATACTGGTGGTGGATGACACCCCGATTATTCGCAAATCCCTCGAAGAGCGCCTGCGTGGCAAGCGTTTTTCCGTATCAACCGCAGGCTCGATCGCCGAAGCCGAGAAGCGACTCGCCGCCAACAATTTCGACTTGATTTTTCTGGACATGGAGCTTCCCGACGGGGACGGGCGGTTTTTTATCGAGCGGATGTCGCACAGCGAGGCCAAACCCCTGGTGGTGATGATCACGGCGAATGGCAGCGTGGAGTCTGTCGTGGAGTGCATTCGCTCGGGGGCGTTCGACTATGTCACGAAGCCGTTTTCGATGACCCAGATCGATCTGGTGATGAAAAAGGCGTCGGAGTTCCAGCGCGCGGTGAAGGTGACGGATTTTCTGAATCGGGACAGCATTTCGCGCCGGGAGATTATTGGAAAAAGCCCGGCGATCGTGCGCTTGCGGGAGTTGATCCATCGGGTCGGGCGCACGAATGCGACGGTGATGATCTCCGGTGAAAACGGCACCGGCAAGGAACTCGTGGCGAATGAAATTTTCCTCAACAGCCAGCGCTTGAACAAACCTTTTATCAAGGTCAACTGCGCGGCGATTTCCGAAACGCTGATCGAGAGCGAGTTTTTCGGACACGAGAAGGGATCGTTCACCGGCGCCACGGATCAGCGCGACGGAAGGTTTGAGTTGGCCGATGGGGGCACGATCCTACTCGACGAGATCAGCGAAATCTCGCTCGCGCTGCAGGCCAAGCTCCTCCGAGTGCTCCAGGAGCGGGAATTCGAGCGGGTGGGGGGCAACAAGACGATCAAAGTCGATGTGCGCGTTCTTGCCACGACGAACCGCGATTTGTTCAAGGCGGTGCAGAAGGGGGACTTTCGAGAGGACCTTTACTACCGCCTCAATGTTTTTCCGATCCAAGTGCCGCCGCTTCGGGACAGAACGGGCGATGTGGAGTTGCTCGCGAATCATTTCCTGGAGCGCTTCTCGCGCGAACACGGAATCAAGTGTGCAGGCTTCTCTCCGGATGGCATGGCGGGCTTGGCTGGCCACAAGTGGCCGGGCAATGTTCGCGAGTTGCAAAATGTCGTGGAGCGCGCGGCAATTCTCACCGAGGAGGGGGCGCCGATCACCGCCGAGTTGATGGGATTGACGCCGACGACGCCTGCCGCGCCTGCGGCTGTGGCGACTCCTATGGTCGTCGCTTCGACGCCCGACTCCAATGGCCACTCCGCGCCCGGCGAGGTTGTGCCCCTTCACGAGATGGAAAAGCGGGCCATTATCAATGCGCTTCAAAAAACGAATGGCAACCGCACTCAAGCCGCCGACATGCTCCAGATCAGCATTCGCACCCTCCGCAACAAACTCGTCGAATACCGGGATGCCGGCATGGATCTGGAAACTCTCACTTGATTGCCACAGTTACTTTTTGAGTTTGGGATTTGATTTGGAGAGGGTGGCAGGGGACTGGTAACTCCTATTCGTGTTTAAAAAACTGGTCGCCCATTTCCTATCGCTTCGCGAGAAATTGCTGGCTTTACAGGATGTGCCGCACGCCCTCGCCGGCGGAGTTGCGATCGGGATGTTCATCGGGTTTACGCCGCTGTTCGGCCTTAAAACCCTCCTCTGCCTGGGTCTCGCATGGCTCCTGAGGTGCAATCCCATCGCGGCGGTGATCGCGGTGACGCTGCATGATGTGGTCGCACCGTTTTGGCCGGTGATTCTGGAGGTGGAATACAAAATCGGTTGGGAGTTTCTTCGTTGGATCAACGAGGCGCCGCCCGAGCTTCACACGACTCATTTCCACATCCACGAGGTGATGCAGTGGACGACATTCTTCACGATCGGCCTGCCGTTGCTCGTCGGTTCGATGTTTCTCTCGACGCCTGCGGCGTTCATCGCCTATCGGCTCATGCTTCCGGTTTTTAATCGGCGCGAAAAGCGGGGGCAGACTTCAGGAGTCAATCCCACAAGCGGTCCAGACCATGCCGCACAGCAGCAAACATCTGATCGATCTCCTCTCGAGTGATGATCAATGGCGGAGCCATGGCGATCAGGGTGCGGATGCCGCGGACAATCACGCCTTCCTGACGGACCAAGGCGGCGGCGCGAACGCCGATCGTTGGCTCTGAAGCCAAGCCGGCCTTGCCTGTGCGGGGAACGACCTCCAGCGCGCCGATGAGGGCGTTTCCGCGAATCTCCGCGACAGCGGGATGGCCGGCGAACTCGTGGAGTTTCCTTTGGAAGTAAGGCCCCACATCGTCGCGAACTCGCTCGACGAGGCCAAGGGATTCAATGGTTTCCAAATTCGCCAATGCGGCAGCGGCGCTGGAGGGATGGGCCGAATACGTGTAGCCGTGAGCGAAATATCCCGCCGAGAAAATCGTCTCGGAGATTTCGTCGCTGACCATAGTGGCTCCGAGCGGCAGGTAACCGCTGGTGATGCCCTTTGCGAGTGTGATGATGTCGGGATCCAGATTCCAAAGATTGCTGGCGAACCAGTCTCCAAGTCGCCCGAATGCCGTGATGACTTCGTCAGCCACAAACAGGATGTTGTTTTTGCGAAGCAGATCCCGCAATTCCGCCAAATACCCGGGGGGTGGGGGAATGACGCCTCCCGCGCCTTGGATTGGCTCGACGAACATTGCAGCGATTGTGTCCGCGCCCTCGCGCTGGATCGTCTTGGCGGTTTCCTCGAGGCACCATTTGCCAAAGGCCTCGGGATCGAGCGGGGATTGGACACCGTAGGGATGCGGCCCAGGCACATGGATGAAACCAGGCAGGGGCAGATCGAAGGGTTCATAGCACACGGGCAGGCCGGTCATGCTCGAAGCTGCCAGCGTCACTCCGTGATAGGAATAGGAGCGGGAGAGAATCTTGTATTTGCCCGACTGGCCGCGCGTGTGGTGATAGGCGCGGATGATTTTCAATGCGCTTTCGTTGGCCTCGGATCCGGAGTTTGAAAAAATCGTTCGGTTCAGGCGAGGCGGAGATTTTTTTGCGAGAAATTCAGCGACCCGGACGGGAGGCTCGGTGGTGGTGTTGAAGAAGGACGGGTAGTAGGGAAGTTCGCGCATTTGCCGGTGCACGGCCTCGACGATCGCGGCACAGTTGTAGCCGACATTCACGCACCAGAGGCCGGCGAGACCGTCCAGCAGACGACGGTTGTCCTGATCGATGAGGAAACATCCATCACCGGATTTGATAAGATGCGTCCCGGTCTTGTGCATGTCGGTGTGGTGCGTGAACGGGTGAAGGTGGAATTGACGATCCAAATCACGCAGTTCGGCAGTGGAGGGGTTGTGGGTCATTTAAAAAATATAACACCACTAAGGCCCACGCGCCATCCTGGAGACAATTCGGATTCGACTTGGGAGGGATGCGCTGGCACTTTCCACGGATGAAGTTCGTCGACCAAATCCGAGTCCATGCCAAAGCCGGCGATGGTGGCAACGGGTGCTGCAGCTTTCGTAGGGAAAAATTTATCCCGCATGGCGGCCCCGATGGCGGCGATGGAGGACGCGGCGGGGATATTATTCTTGAAGCGGATCATGACACAGCCAGTCTGGTGGCCCTGTTTTTCGAACCCCTGATCCGCTCGAAACGCGGGGCGCACGGCAAGGGCAAAGACAAGCACGGCCGAAGTGCCGAATCGACCATCGTCAAAGTTCCGATCGGAACCGTGATTCACCGCGCCGGGCAAGACCAACGAGACGAGATCGAGGACGAGCCGATAGCCGACCTCTCGGAACCGGGCCAGCGGTTTTTGCTCTGCAAAGGCGGCGATGGAGGAAAGGGCAACACCCACTTCAAATCCTCGACCAACCGGGTGCCCCGGCAATTCACTAAAGGCTACCCCGGTGAGGAGGGCTGGTTTTTCATGGAACTCCGCACCATCGCGGATGTTGGCCTAGTCGGATATCCGAATGCCGGGAAATCCACACTTCTGAAGGCGATTTCCGCCGCCAAGCCGAAAACCGCAGCATATCCTTTTACCACCCTTCATCCTCTCGTTGGAGTGATCGATTTGCCGGAATACCGCCGGGCCACCATGGCCGATATCCCGGGCCTGATCGAGGGAGCCCATGAAAACCGCGGATTGGGCCATGAATTCCTAAGGCATATTGTTCGATGCAAGACGCTTTTCTATGTCATTGACATGGCAGGCAGTGAAAATCGCCATCCTGTGGATGACTATCAAAATCTTCGTAAAGAATTGCGACTCTATGACCCAACTCTTGTCGCCAAGCCGTCCTGCATCATTGCCAACAAGATGGATATGCCGATGGCTGCCGACAACTTGAAAGCCTTCAAAACTCGATTTCCCAAGCTTCAGGTTATTCAAATCTGCGCCGAACTTGGTGAAGGCATTGATGATATTAAAGAATATCTTGATAAAGAAGTCTTAAAGTAGGGTTATTACTATTTAAAAATATCAAATTTCTTTGACGCAAACCACCATTTTTCAGTTGCTTGGTGGTTTTTTAAATTTCGATTCATGGGTCCTTGAACTCAGGGCGACGGGGTTCAGTGTTTTTTCGGTCTTTTTTGTTGTCAATAGCTAGCCGATTTTTTCTCAACTTCTAGCTGAGTCAAAAAGCCCACAGCTTTTCAAAAATGCGAGGTTTCCATACTGGACTGCTATGTTCAGCGACTCTCGGTTGTGATGGTCACTGTGAATAACATCATCGTTTAAGGATGGCGCGGCACTCCAGCGGATGAAGCGGTGATTTATTGAAAATTTATTCACAATTTCTGAAATCATGC
>CAWUMN010000101.1:0-5254 GCA_963923595.1 uncultured bacterium | reverse complement strand
TTCGGTTCGATCTTTGAAGTCATCGGATCCATCCAGCTCGTCTATCCCCGCGTCCTCGACGGCCTGAGCTTCCTCACCTACGGACGGGTTGTTCAAACCTCTACCACTGTTCTTGCCTACGGATTCGCCACCCCGGCTGCCCTCGGCATGGCCGTCTGGCTCACCGCCCGACTCTGCAAGGTTCCGCTCGCCCACCACCGCATGCTCGTCAGTGCCGGGATCGTGTGGAACCTCGCCATCCTTGTCGGCGCCTGCTCGATCATCGCCGGAAACAGCACCTCGCTCCCGCTGCTCTCGCTCCCGGCCTTCGCGACCCCGATCCTATTTATCTCTTACGCGCTCATCGCGATCTGGATTTTGATGACCTTCAACGAGCGGAAATCCGGAGCGCTGTTTGTGTCCCAATGGTTGGTGTTCACCGCGATCCTCGCTTTCCCTTGGATGTTCGGAACTGCGAATTCCCTCCTCGTCTGGAACCCCGTATCGGCTCCAGCGCAAACGGCCATCGCCCTTTGGTTTTCAACCGGCTTTTTTAATCTCTGGCTCGTTCCCATCGGAGTCGCCGCCGCTTTCTACATTATCCCGAAATCCACCGGACTTCCCGTGGCTAGCAGCCACCTCAGCCTGCTCGGGTTTTGGACCCTGATCCTCTTCGGAGCTTGGACCGCCGGAGCCCAAATCATTGGCGGACCCCTACCTGCTTGGATGACCAGCATTGGAGTCGCCGCCAGCATCATGCTTCTCGTTCCTGCTTTATCCATCGGTGTGAACCTCCACTTGACCCTTGAGGGCCACTACGCGCCGGTCGCCTGGAGCCCCGCGCTGCGTTTTCTGGTAGTGGGCATCGGTTGCCTCGTCGCCCACTGGGTTCTCGCAGCGATCAATGCGATTCCCGCCGTGAACGCCGCCACCCAATTTTCCGATATCCAGCGCGGTCTGTTTCAACTCGGCCATTACGGCTTCTTTGCCATGGCTGCCTTCGGCGCAATCTATTACATCGTGCCGCGCCTGACGGGGCATGAGTGGCCCTGCGCCGGCGGCATTAACCGCCATTTCTGGCTCGCCGCCACCGGAATCGGATTCACCGTCATCGGATTCATTATAGGCGGATTGATCCAAGGTTTCGCCTTGAGCAGCCCAATCGTCACCTTCCGCAGTTCCATGGAATTCGTCTGGCCTTTCCGCTTTCTGGCCATGATCGGCAGCGTGCTCACTCTGGGCGCCGCCGCGAATTTCGCGTTGATCTTCGCAGGCATCCTGCTCGAAACCCGTAAAAACCAAGCGCCCGCCTTCATGGCCACGCGCGAAGAAAATTCCCAGGAGCCTGTCGCGGTATGAACAAACTTCCACTCCTCTTCACCGGTCTCTTTCTGGTCTTCGGCTCTGCTTGGCTCGGGCTCGTCAACTACCCGCTGAAAAACCTCAACGACCTCCAGCCCGTTCCCGATGAAGCCACCGGCGGAGTCCTCCCGCCCACCGTGTCCGGTCTCGCCGTCGCTGGCCAAAAAGTCTACGCCGCCAATGGTTGCGTCGAGTGCCACACCCAGCAGGTCCGTTGCGCACCGCTCACCACCGACATCGCCAAGGAACTCGGCAAGCGCCAGACCGTCGCCCGCGATTATCTCCGCCAAAAAACCGCCCTTCCCGGCAGCCTCCGCGTCGGCCAAGACCTCTCGAACTACGGCGCCCGCGCCGGCGAGGACATCAACGCCATCCATCGCCATCTCTACGAGCCACGAACAGTGAACCCATGGTCGAACATGCCATCGTATTCCTTTCTCTACAATGTCGTGAAAATCCAAGGCCAACCATCCAACGAGGCCATCCAGGGTCTCACCGGCCCGGGCGCTCCGAAGCCCGGCTACGAAGTTGTCCCGACCGAGAAGGCCAAGGCGCTCGTTGCCTACCTTCTTTCCTTGAACCAAAGCTACCCGCTGCCGGAATCCCCGGTCGCCAACGCCAAGTAAACCACTGTGAACACGCCTTCGAACGACCCGCACAAGCCGAGCGAAACCCCCGCACCCGAGGTTTCCGCTCCCGTTTTGCGTGAAGCCGCCGAGCCCACCGAGAAAAGCTCCCCGCTCCCGTTCTGGCTCGTCATTTTCGCCGGAATCCTCGTTTTCTGGGGTGGCTTCCACCTCGCCAGCAACAGCGGTGGATTCAAAGCCGATGTCTACAACCCCGAAATGGTCGGCGGCGCCGCTGGAGCCCAAGCTGGACCGCCAGATCCCAAAGTCGTCGGAAAGCGCCTGTTCAACCAAAACTGTGTCGTCTGCCACCAAGCCACCGGCATGGGGGTCGCCGGACAGTTCCCGCCGCTCGTCGGCAGCGAATGGGTCGTCGGCGGCGATTGGGTGGGAGACAACCACCTCGTTAAAGTCCTCCTCGTCGGTATGCAAGGCCCCGTCCAAGTTAAAGGGAACAGCTACAACAACGCCATGCCGCCTTGGGGCCAGCTCAAGGATAGCGATATCGCCTGCATCCTCACTTACATCCGTAGCGAGTGGGGCAACAATGCCACCCCCATCACCGAGGAATTCGTCTCCAAAATTCGTGCCGCCACGGAACGCAAAGACCCGTGGAGCCAAAAAGACCTCAAAGCCATTCCTCCAGAAAAAATCTCATCCGGCGGTTCGTCCGCTCCCGCCGCACCCGCCAAAACAGCACCCGCCGCATCTCCCGCCTCCTGACTTTTGCCATGAGCCTACTTCTCCGAATCACCGCACTCTGCCTCCTGCTCCTTGGCTTCGCTGCGCCCGCCGCCCACGCCGAGCAACGCGTGGCCAACCTCTACTGGGCCCCCGAAAACATCACCGTCGGCGGTGAAAAAATCGACGGCATCCTGAATTTTATCTTCTGGCTCACCCTCTTCGTCTTCGTCGCCACCCAGACGGTCTACATCATCTACATCATCAAATACCGTCGCCGCCCGGGCCATAAAGCCCACTACAGCCACGGCAACAACACCTTGGAATTTTGGTGGACCATCATCCCCACCGCCATCTTCCTGACCCTCGCGATCTGGGGCAACCGCGTCTGGACCGAGCTCACCCAATCCCCGGTCCCGCCCGACGCCGTGAGCATTGATATCGTTGCCTACCAATTCGGCTGGGACTTCCGCTACGCCGGCGCGGACAAACAACTCGGCGACTGCGCCGTCGAACTGATCAGCATGAACAACAAATTCGGCGTGAATCAGAACGACCCCGCTGGCAAGGACGACTTCACCGCCACCGAGTTGGTGGTGCCCGCCGGCAAGCCCGTCCATGTCCTCCTCCGAAGCCGCGATGTCATTCACTCCTTCTATGTCCCCGCGTTCCGTCTCTACCAAGACGCCGTCCCGGGCCGCACGATCAAGTGGATTCAATTCACCGCCAAACGCCCCGCAAATCTCCAACTCGCCTGCAGCCAGCTCTGCGGCACCGGCCACTACAACATGAAGGCCCCTATCCGAGTCCTCCCCCAAGCAGAGTTCGACAAGTGGTATGCGGAAAAATCCGCCGCCGCCAAAGCCGCCCTCGCTGGCTTGTAAGATTTAGAGACTCTCACGGAGTCACCAAGACACGCAAAGATTGGGAAAAATTGGAGGGCGCTGCTCCGTCGTCGCCCCCCTTGTTTCGCTCTCAATTTTTCCAAGTGGCAATCGATGCCAAGGAACTGATTGTGGCATTCCCACAACCTGCTCCAAACCCACCTGAGTCTCGCGGATTTTGAACACCACCGGTTTCCAGGTTCCCTTCGCGCCCTTGAATTTGCCGGATCTCTGGCAGCAGGATGCGGTGCGTCACCTCAAGAGCGGAGCGGATGTGATCATTGATGCCCCGACAGGTGCCGGCAAGACGCGGGTCTTTGAGCTTTTTCTGAAAACACCCGAAGCCGCCCGACTCGGACAGGCCGTTTACACCGTGCCGACGCGCGCTCTGGCGAACGACAAATGGCGTGAGTGGAAATCCCTCGGATGGAATGTCGGCATAGCCACTGGCGACCTCGCGGAGAATCTCCACGCCCCCGTTCTGGTGGCGACGCTCGAGACTCAGCGTGAGCGCATTATGTGCGGGAATGCGCCAGGCTTCCTTATTCTCGACGAATACCAAATGCTCGCCGATGCGCAGCGGGGATTGAACTACGAGATGGCCGTGGCACTTCCTCCGCTATCCACCCGCCTCCTGCTCCTGAGTGGCAGCGTGCGGAACCCGGCGGACATCGCGGAGTGGCTGAAAAGGCTCGGGCGGCGTGTGGAGTTGATCCAAGTGAAGAATCGTCCGGTTCCCTTGGAGCAATTCCCGATTGAGAATCTGCCGCGCGTGCCGGATTCCGTGCATGGTTTCTGGCCCCGGGTGGCTGTGGCTGCGCTCCATGCCGGGCTCACGCCGCTGCTGCTTTTTGCCCCCCGTCGCCGCGATGCGGAAAAAATGGCAACCCAGATCGCCGCCGCACTGCCTGTGGACAGCCCGCGGCGCATGACTCCGGAGGATCAAAACCTCCTCGGCCGCGACCTGGCCCGACTGCTCCAGCACCGCGTCGCTTTTCATCACAGCGGACTTCCCTACTCGGCCCGCGCGGATTGGATCGAACCCCTTGGCAAAGCCGGGAAGCTCCATGTGATCGTGGCCACTACCGGCCTCGCGGCGGGGATCAATTTTTCTGTGCGATCCGTCATGGTCACTTCGACCAGCTACGGAGATGCCCGATTCCAACGCGAACTCCGCTCCGACGAGTTGCTGCAGATGTTTGGCCGCGCCGGCCGAAGAGGCCTGGATGAAAGGGGATTTGTTCTCACCGCGCCGAATCTGCCCGGCCTGCTGGACGGCTCCCCGCGCCAACTCCGCCGGGTCAACCAAATGGATTGGCCAACCTTGCTACGCGTCATGGAAGTCGATTCCGCCGATGGCAAAAGCCCCCTCGCGCGGGCGGCAACGGTTTGCGAGAGGCTCTTCAGCAAACAAACGATCGCGCCTGATTTGGCAAACGCCCTGGAAGTTTCGCAAACCAGCGAGCGTCACGGACCGACGAGAGTCGAGTTTCTCGGACTCGCCGATCTCTGGCATCCACTCAAAACCGCCGTTGAGGAAAACCGACCGCTCGGCCAGTGTCTCGCCCGGCACAGGGACCGTTGGATTCCGGCTCTGTGCGCCCCATCCAGCCTCGACCGGCTGCCCCACGGCAGACCTTGCAAAATCAGGAACGGGCAGAGTTTTGCCTACGGAAAGGAAGTCCCCATCGCGCGTCTCGCGGGCCCTCAATTCCAGCCGCT
>CAWUMN010000100.1:0-5269 GCA_963923595.1 uncultured bacterium | reverse complement strand
ATCGTGTCGCCGATACCGTCGGCGAGGAGGCTGCCGATGCCGATCGCGCTTTTGATGCGGCCGTCCTCGCCGTCGCCGGCTTCGGTGACGCCGAGGTGGATCGGGTAGTTCCACCCGCCCTCCGCACGGTCGAGTTCATCGAGCCGCGCGACAAGCAGGCGGTAGGCCTGGATCATCACCTTCGGGTTCGACGCCTTCATCGAAAAAACAAAGTCGTGGTAGCCGAGGTCGCGGGCGATGCGGGCGAATTCGAGCGCGCTCTCGACCATCCCGAGCGGCGTGTCGCCGAAGCGGTTCATGATGCGGTCGCTCAGGCTGCCGTGGTTCGTGCCGATGCGCATCGAGATGCCACGCTCCTGGCAGAGTTCGACAAGCGGCGCGAACCTCTCGCGGATGCGGCCGATCTCGGCAGCATATTCCTCATCGGTGTATTCGCGGATGTTGAATTTCTTCGAGTCGGCGAAATTGCCCGGGTTGATGCGGACCTTCTCGACCCACTTGGCGGCTTCCAGAGCGGCTTCGGGTTTGAAATGGATGTCGGCGACGAGTGGGACATCGCAGCCGGTTTCCAAAAGCGCGGCGCGGATACTTTCCAAGTTGCGCGCGTCTTTAACCGTGGGCGCGGTGATGCGGACGATTTCGCAACCGGCTTGGACGAGCCCGAGGGTTTCGCGAATGCATGCGGCGGTGTCCATCGTGTCGCTCGTGAGCATGGACTGGACGCGAACCGGATTTTTCCCGCCGATGGCGGTGCGGCCGGTTTTGACCTCGCGCGTGGGGCGGCGGCCGGGGTGGTTGCGGAACTCCGGCGGCATCGGCTAGTTCGACTTCGAGACGGGCACGGGCGCGTTCGACGCCACAATGTCGCCCACATCGTAGAAGGTCAGGTAAAGCATGAAGCCGATGAGCAGGAGCGCGCAGGCGGTCTGGACGACCTCGAGAATCCGCACGCTGATCGGCTTCCGCCGGATCGCTTCGATGATCGCCAGTGTGATGTGCCCGCCGTCGAGGACGGGGAAGGGGAGGAGATTCAGCAGGGCGAGGTTCACATTAATGAGCACGCTGAAAGCCAGCGCGATCCGCCAACCATCGGGCGACTCAAAGATTTGGTAGTAGAGTCGCATGATCCCGACCGGCCCGCTGAAGTGGGCTGCTTTTACATCTGAAGTAGGCGATAGCAGTGCGCCGACCATCCGGAAGATGCTCGTGGCGGCATCCTTCACCTGCAGGAACGGGCTGGGGTGGGAGAGTGTGGTGCGGCCCCACTCTATGCCGAAATCGACCGGCATGCCGTCGGGCGAGGGAGGGGGGAGTTTCATGGGAAGTTGCAGCGATTCCCCGCCGCGCTCGACGGTGAAGACGACCTCCTTGCCGCGGTTGGCATCGATGATCGGCCCCATGTCGGAGAGGTTGAAAATCGGCTCGCCGTTGAGGTCGGTGACGAGGTCTCCGGAACGGAAGCCCGCTTTGTCCGCGAGGCTGCCCCTCACGACAAAGCCCACGCCCGGCACGATGCGCGGGCCGATTTGGATTTCACGCAAGGCCGGACGACGCCAGCTCGATGTCTCGGGTTTTGTCCAACCGCAATCAATCGACACCTCCTGTCCCTCGCGCAGAACGGTCATCGGGATCGTCTGACCCTCGCTGCGGACGATGCGCCACTTCACGCTGTCCGTCCCGCTCAGGAAGTGTTTCACGGGCTTTCCATCCACGGTGAGGATTTGGTCGCCGGGGCGCAGGCCGGCTTGGTAGGCGGGGCCGCCCTCCTTCACGAATCCGATCGTGGTGCTGTCGATCTCGCTCTGCGGCTTGCCGACGACCCAGACGATGAGCGCCATGGCAAAAGCCAGGCCGAAACTGAAAAGCGGACCGGCGGCGGCGACGATGATCTTGTCGATCGGCTTCACGGGAGGCAAATCCTCGCGCGGAGTTTGCGATTCGCCCTCCACCGCTTCCATGGGAGCAAGCTGAGGGATCGCGACGAATCCTCCGGCGGGGATCGAACCGAGGCGGTATTCCACGCCGTTGATCGTTTTGCTCCAGATCGGCTTGCCGAACCAGATGGCGAATTTTTCCACCACCAACCCGCGCCAGCGGGCGGCGAGGAAGTGGCCTAGCTCGTGGATCACGATGAGGAGGTTGAAAATCAGAAGAACCTCAAGGCAGATGACAACAAACTTCAGTCCGTCAAAAAACATAAATCGGCCACCACCATCCCCCGATTGGTGAAAAAATCAATCCACGAGCGCGTGGGCGAGTCGGCGCGCCTCGGCGTCGGCGGCAAGGATCGCCGCGAGGTCGGGATGCGGCGTGCAGGGAATCTGATCGAGCACCTGCGCGACGGTCTGCCAGATTCCGGTGAAACCGATGCGCCCCGCGAGAAACGCCTCGACGGCGACCTCGTTCGCGGCATTCAGCACGGCGGGGCTCGCGCCGCCCAATGCCCCGGCCTTCACCGCCAGATCCAGCGCGGGGAAATCCTCCCTCCGCGGTGCCTCGAATTCCAGCCGCCCAAGGGCCGCGAGGTCGAGCGGGGGCAGGGAATTTTCCACACGCTCCGGCCAGGTCACGGCGTATTGGATCGGGAGCCGCATGTCGGAATGCCCAAGCTGGGCGAGGATCGAACCATCCACGAACTCCACCAATGAATGCACGATGCTTTGCGGATGCACGACCACATCGACCCGCTCGATGCCGATGTCGAAAAGCCACCGTGCCTCGATCATCTCGAGCGCCTTGTTGAAAAGCGTCGCCGAGTCGATCGTGATTTTTTTCCCCATGTTCCAGGTCGGATGCCGGAGCGCCATTTCGGGCGTCACATTTTGCAACTCCGCCGTGGGCGTCCGGCGGAAGGGCCCGCCGGAACAGGTCAAAATCAAACGCCGCACCGAGCTGGTGGGGCGTCCATCGAGGCATTGGAAAATCGCGTTGTGCTCGCTGTCCACGGGCAGCACCCGCACGCCCCGCCGCCGCGCCGCCTCCATCACCACCTCGCCGGCCATGACGAGGATTTCCTTGCTCGCCACCGCGATGTCCTTGCCCTCCTCGATCGCTGCCAGCGCGGGACGCAACCCGCCCGTTCCGACTATCGCGATCAAAACCAAATCGGCCTCGGGCATCGTCGCCAATTCGACCAACCGCTCCCCGCCATCCGGCCCGATGGAGAGAGCCGTTTTCGCCTCGGGAAACTCTCGCGCGGCCTCCGCCAATTCCTCGGCGTTCGAGTGCGCTGACATTCCCACGATCCGCATGCGCGAGGGGATGTCGCGGGCGACCTTGCGCGCGCTCCGGCCGATTGAGCCGGTGGCTCCGAGGATCACGACATTTCGCATTCTCATCCGGCCCCCAGCACGAAGCGCATGTAGAAAAACAGGATCGGCGCGGTGAAAAGAATGCTGTCGATCAAGTCCAGTGTGCCGCCGATGCCCGGTAGCATGGCGCTCGAATCCTTCGTGTGCGCGCCGCGTTTCACGATCGATTCCGCCAGGTCGCCTACGACCGCCGCAAAGCCCAGCAACAATCCGAGAAAAACAATGTCATCGAACCGGAACGCCGAGAGTTTTTCGGGCATCAGCGCATACATCCAGAAACTGCACAGCAGCGAGGAGAACAGCGCGCCGGCGAAACCCTCCCAGGTTTTTTTGGGGCTGATGTGCGGGGCGAACGGGCGTTTGCCGAAGAGGCTTCCGAAGACATACGCGCCCATGTCGCTGAATTTCGTGACCGCCACGAGATACAGCACATACCACTGCCCGGTCGTCATGCCGTTCTCCAGGCGGGGCGTGAGGTAGATGATCTTCGTGACGAAGCTGAAGAGCCACGGAATGTAAAACAGCCCGAAGACTGTGTAGCTCATCGCGCGCAGCGGGTCGTTTTCCGCCCCGCGAAACATCTGCCTTGCGAAAATCGTCACCAGAAAAAGGACTAGCACGAGGAGTTCGAAGTCGCGGGCATTCTCGGCATTGCCGGACCTCGTGATCAGAAATCCGCCGCACAGCAGCACCGCAGCACAAATCAACCCCGTGAGCGTGAAAACCCGGATCCCGTCGTGCTCCAGCATCCGGTAGTATTCCCAAAGCGCGCGCATTGCCATGAAGCCGACCAGAGCGAAAAACCCTATCTCCCAGCCGATGAGAATCGTGGCGAGCAGGAGCGCCCAGAGAAAAATCGTGCTCGAAAGTCTCAGAAAAAATGTCAGCCGCCCGGGCGTCATGTGCGGGAGATTGTCGAACCTCCGCCCCGTGTGCAATCCGCAAGGAGGGGAATATCGTGTTGCAAACAAACCAAGACATTAGTGAGCGGTCAAAGCAAGTCAGGGAGGCGCTGAAGGGTAGATGGAATCTGGAGAGGCTAAACTCCGCATCGCGATTCCGAAACCCCGCAATTTGCGCCGCCTTCTGTCCGCTGCGGTTCTGCAAATTGCGCCCTGTCATGGTATGATCGCGCCGCGACTGCCTAAAAACGGAGTGGCGCTCCTCCGAGGTTAATTTTTCTCGGCGGAATCGGCGGCTGCTTTAGGTGTCGCCGTCGCGCCGGGTGTAGCTGCCGAGGCTGATGCGGAGGCTTGGGATGACCCGGCAGCATCATGGCTCCATTTAGCGCGGATCAAGACAGCCTTGGCGCCGGATTCATCAGTGCGAACCGCGACGATTTGGCCGACCTTGATCTCCGAGATGTTGGCGGCATCGACGACGGGCGTTTGCGAATCAATCGCGAGTTTTTTTTCCACGCCTTTGTTCCGAATCGTGATTGAGGAATCCGAGATGGCGGTGACTTTGCCGGCGAAAGCCACTTGGGTCGCGGGACCTTGGGCGAAAGCGGAGGCAAGCGGCAGTATCGACAACGCAAGAGCGAGCAGAGGGGAGGACATATGTTTCATAAAGCTGAAAGATTGCAGCGGGGCCTGGCCGGTTTCAAGCTGGGGTGTTTGGAAAATCAGTCCGCGCTGATGCGGTGTTGCGGGATTTGTTTGTCCAAACCGGCTCCAATCCCGATGGTGAGATCATGGATTTGTATCAATCAACCCTGCGTCCGCTGCTCTTCGGCCTGCCTGCCGAGGCCGCTCATAATATCGCGTTGCTCGGCCTTCGAACCTCGCCGCGCTTCGCGCTGAAAAAGGCATTCGGCCCGGCTCCGCAGGATCCGGTGAAACTTTTCGGACTCAATTTTCCCAACCGCGTCGGCCTTGCCGCCGGCATGGACAAGAACGCCTCCGCTCTCGGTGCTTGGGAGGCGATGGGGTTCGGTTTTATCGAGGCGGGAACGATCA
>CAWUMN010000099.1:0-5276 GCA_963923595.1 uncultured bacterium | reverse complement strand
GTGTAATGCCGCAACTCGCCACGCAGACGGGAAACAGCCCCCGGCACTCGAGCGTGCTCATGGGGTTCCTCGCCATGCCAAGTGACCTTCTCCCGTCGTGCGAGGCGCAACCTCCATTCGGGATGCCAACCGCCAAGCCGCCACCAGCGGCCGAGATAAAAAACCACACGCAAAAGCTCGAATCCATCCTCGCGCACCGCACCCTCGACATCACGGCGAAGGATCGCCTGGATTTCCTCGCGCAGTTCCGGCGAGACCTCCTCGTCGGCATCGAGATTCAGAATCCAGGGTTGTGAGCAAAGCGACAGCCCGTGCGCCTTTTGATCGACATAGCCGGTCCAGTCGCGATGAACGACCCGGCATCCGTGGCGGGCACAGATTTCCAGCGTCCCGTCGATCGATCCCGAATCGACGACCACGATCTCGTCGCACCAAGCTAGGCTGGCGAGGCAGCGATCCATGTTCGCCGCCTCGTTTTTGCACACGACAAAGGCGGAGATTCCCGAGGCTTTTCTGCTCATGCGCGCTTGGCTTGCTCCCAGATTCTGTCGAGTTCCTCCAGTGAGGTTCCCTCGACATCGCGGCCTTGGGACCGGAGGGTTTGCTCGATGTGACGGAAGCGCGCAGAGAAACGCTTGTTCGCCCCGGCGAGTGCGGTTTCGGCATCGACTCCCAGCTTGCGGGCGAGATTCACGGCAGAAAAAAGCAGGTCGCCGACTTCGGCCTCCACGGCAGCGGCATCTCCGCTATCCACCGCCTCGCGGATTTCACCGATTTCCTCGGCGAGCTTTTCATAAACAGGACCGACATCCGGCCAGTCGAACCCGACGCGCGCGGCTTTTTTTTGAAGGGTTTGACCTCGAAGCAAAGCGGGCAGCGAGCTCGCGACTCCATCCAAAACCCCGGCGTTGCCACCTTTTTCCTCGCGTTTGATTTTTTCCCACTGCTTGAGGACGGCCTCGGAATCGGCCGCGGATTTGTCTCCGAAGACATGCGGGTGGCGGCGGACCATTTTATCGGAAACGGTGACGGCGATTTCCTCGAGCGTGAACGCGCCCCGCTCCCCAGCCAACTGCGCGTGCATCACGACTTGAAGCAGGAGATCGCCCAATTCCTCACGGAGGTTGGAGTCGTCGGCCCGCTCGATGGCATCGATGACCTCGTGGCATTCTTCGACAAGCGAGGCGCGGAGGCTGGAGTGCGTCTGCTCGCGGTCCCACGGGCATCCGTCGGGTGCGCGGAGCCGGGCGACGATTTCCTTGAGGCGGGCGACGGCGTTTAGATTTTCCATAGGGAAGGATTCGAGTGGCCGAATTCATTGATCTCCTCGCTGGAAGTGCGGAGCACCAACACCATGAGAAACGCGATCGCAAGGATCGTTCCGATGTAAAATCCAAACGCCAGCCAGGCGGGGAGTTGTTGGACAGCCATCGCCTCATAGAAGTCGGAGAACGAATGGATCGGCTGGGAGGTGTGGAGAAAAATTTTCAGCGTCCATGCCAGCATCACGATGCCGAAGATGAAGACATAGTTTCGCTTCATACGACGCCCAACCGCTTCGAGTCGGCTGATTTTGAACGAGGGAAGAATCAAATCCTCGCAGACGAGCCGCCGCCATTGGCCGTCTAGGATTTTGGGGCTTTGCGCCACCATGGGAACGAGGAAATGGGATTCCAACATGCGGACGCGACCGCGAAAGGCATCGTAGAACCGGTAACGTCTCGCCTCGATCCAGAGCATGATCCAGACGAGCATCAGATTGAAAAAGAATATGATGTGAGGAATGTCGCGAAGCGAAAAAGCGAAGCCAATAATCGTCGTGCTCGTGGTAATTGCCCAGGTCGTGGTGACATCCAACCTCTGCCGCCAAATCATGATCCGCCCCAACTCGCCACGGTAAAAGTGCGAGAGGGCGTTGACATAGCAGGGGTCTTTGAGGTGCGGGTCGATGTCGGTTCGCGGGGAGGCGGAATCGGGGCTGTCTGGCATGGATCGGTCAGGCGCCTCCGTCCTTGGCGATGAGCTTGTGGCGGGCTTTTTCCAAACGCTCCCGCTCGCGCATGGTCAGGCTGGCGATTCCGGAACGGGAGATTTTGTCGAGGATCGGATCGATCGAACCATGCAAATCCTCCTCCTCGGGTTCGGCAACCGGTGCGCGGTGCGGGCGCGGCGTCGAGGCATGATGAACAGGAATTCGATGCCTCCTTGAGGGCAAGGCCAGCGCCAATCGGCCTTGGAACCTCGCGATGAAGAGACATGCCGCCACCGAATCCACCGCCAACACGGCAAGTGCCTCGTAATCCGAGAGGGCGAGACATTGGAGGGAATTGATCGCCAGCAAGGCGAGCGCAATCCATTTCGCTTGGATGCCGAAAAACATCTCGGCCGTAGGGTAGATCAGGGCGAATGCAACGAAGACGCCGAAATGCAAGGCGCTCGAGCCCGCGTAGCTGGTGTGCCAACCCAGCCACTCCGCGCCGGTGAACAACAAGGTCGGCGCCAGAAGCAGCGTGAGATAAAACCGGATAAACGCCCCGCGCCCTAGATAGCCCTCGATCTCGCGCCCAAAGACCACGAGCAGGTAAAGCTCGATCAAAAAGAGCCAATACGGCGGCATGTGGACGAATGCGTAGGTCGCCAGTTGCCAGAGAGAGAGGTCGTTGACTGCCGCCGAACTCGAAAAAACAAAAGTCTGCAGCGCCGTTTCCGCGCCGGCGGCCAAAGCCAAGGCGGTCAGAACCAGCGTCGCGGCATGGACTCCAGCGAGCACCGTGCTCACATGGACAGGAAAACCTCCAATCCATGTCAGCGGTCCGTCGTTGTCCGAACTGCGAGGAGCGATCATTTTCGGGCTTGACACTAAGCCATGGCCGGAGCGCCCACAAGCGGCAAGTAGCACCCGTGACATCCAGAGGACATTTGCAGGCGGGGGAGGTTTTCGTTTAGTTTTCGCGGTTCCGGATCGAACGGGATCCGCCACTTTTTCATGACTCCCGAAAAAACCTCCGTCATCCGAATCAAGGGAGCCCGGCAACACAACCTCCGCAACCTCGACCTCGAGATTCCGCGCCACAAGCTCGTCGTGGTCACCGGCCCCAGCGGTTCCGGCAAATCCTCACTGGCGTTCGACACCCTCTTCGCCGAGGGGCAGCGCCGCTATGTCGAGAGCCTGTCCGCCTACGCGCGGCAGTTTTTGGACCAAATGCAAAAGCCGGATGTGGATTACATCGAGGGGCTTTCCCCGGCGATCGCCATCGAGCAGCGCACCGCTGCGGCGAACCCGCGCTCGACCATCGCCACGACGACCGAGATTTACGACTATCTCCGACTCCTCTTTGCGGCGGTGGGCGTTCCCCATGATCCAAAGACCGGAGAACGCGTTTCGCGCCAGACACCGCAGGAAATCGCCGACGCGATCCTCCACTGGCCCGAGGGAACGAAATTCCTGATCCTTGCTCCGTTGGTCACCGGGCAGGCGGGGGAGTTCCGCGATGTGATCGAAAAAGCACGCCGCGAGGGATTCGTCCGCCTCCGGGTGGACGGCGAAGTGATCGATCTGGGGGAACAAAAAGCGATCCGTCTCGAAAAGGACAAACCCCATTGGATCGAGGCCGTGGTGGACCGCTTGGTGGCGCGGCCCGATCTCGGCCAGCGCCTCGCGGACTCGGTCGAGACGGCCCTGCGGCGCGGCGGCGGAAGACTCGCGACCTCCCGGATGGAGCCAGGATCGCCCGCTTGGACCGAGGAGAAATTCTCGACCGATTTTTGTAATCCCGCGACGGGCTTCACAATGCCGCGGCTGACGCCGAAGCATTTTTCTTTCAACAGCCATCTCGGCGCGTGTTCCGCCTGCCAGGGAATCGGGACGGAGAGTTTTTTCGATCCCGATCTGGTGATCGACGCTGAAAAGACCATCGCGCAGGGGGCAATCCGGCCATGGAAAATGGCGACGAAGCGAATGAAGGCCTATTACGCGGCGCAACTCGAGGCGCTGGCGGCGGACACCCCCGCGCCGCTGGACAAGCCGTGGCAGGATTTGCCCGAGAACTTCCGCAGCCTCCTCCTCCACGGCTCGGGCGACCGCAAGATCACGATGTCGCTCGGCCTGAAGCGCACGGTCGCGAAGCCCTTCGAGGGCCTGCTCGCGCAACTCGCTCATCTTTACGAAACCTCGCAAAGCGAATTCACCAAAACCCGGCTCCGCACCTGCATGGGCAAGCGCGTGTGCCGGGAATGCGGCGGCGCGCGGCTGAAGCCGGAAATCCTCGCCGTCACCCTCTCGACAAACGACGACCGCGCCTTCGGCATCCAGCAACTTTGCGCGCTGACGATCGGCGAGGCTGCCGCAGTGATAAACTCGTTGGCGCTTTCAGAAACGGACACAGGGATTGTGAAGGATGTCCTACGCGAGGTTCGCCAGCGTTTGCGGTTTTTGAACGAGGTGGGCCTCGACTACCTGCAACTCAACCGGGAAAGCGGCACCCTCTCCGGCGGCGAGGCCCAGCGCATCCGCCTCGCGACACAGATCGGCGCGGGTCTTTCGGGTGTTCTGTATGTCCTCGACGAGCCGAGCATCGGCCTCCATCAGCGTGACAACGACCGACTCATCCAAACGCTCCGCGACCTGCGCGATCTCGGCAACTCGGTGATTGTTGTCGAGCATGACGAGGACACGATCCGCTCCGCCGACCACATCCTCGACATCGGCCCCGGCGCGGGTCCGCGAGGCGGGGAGCTGGTCGCGCAGGGGACGCTCGAGGAGGTTTTGGGCAGCCGCGACTCTCTCACCGCGCAATATCTCAACGGCACGGCGAAGATTCCCGTTCCCCGTCAGCGCGTCGCTCCGCGAAAAACCGAACTCCAACCAGGCGAGGTCGGCGACGGCTGGCTCCGCGTCCTGGGCGCGACGGAAAACAACCTTAAAAACATCGATGCCGCGTTTCCGGTGGCCTGCTTCACGTGCGTCACCGGCGTTTCCGGAAGCGGAAAATCCACGCTCGTGAACGACATTTTGCGGGTCGCCCTCGAGCGCGACCTCCACCGCGCCAAAGCCCGCCCCGGTGCGCATCGTGCGATCCAAGGCATGGAGCAGTTTGACAAGGTGGTGGTCATCGACCAAAGCCCCGTGGGCCGCACCCCGCGGTCGAACCCCGCAACCTACAGCGGCGCGCTGGGGCCGATCCGCGACTTGTTCAGCGAACTCCCCGCCTCGCGAGTGCGCGGCTACGATTCGGGGAGGTTTTCCTTCAACAACAAAGGCGGCCGCTGCGAGCACT
>CAWUMN010000098.1:0-5300 GCA_963923595.1 uncultured bacterium | reverse complement strand
CGCTCTCGCTTTCACTGTGGAAAAACTACCAGCTCGCGAACTGGCCTCTTGTTGCGACCTGCGCCGTCCTCGTCCTGCTTGGGCTCGGCGTGGGAGTGCTCGGCGGGCGCGTCTTGGCGTCACCGCGCCGGGCTTGAGAAAAATCACTCGCCCCGGTAGGAGCAGCGGGCGTAGGGCGTTTCGTGGATCACGATCTCGGCGAGGCCTGGCAGCGGGGAGGCGAGTTTTTGCCAAAGCCAATGCGCCATCAACTCGATCGTGGGATTTTCCAAGCCAGGGATGTCGTTGAGGAGCGCGTGGTCGAGTTGCTCAATGATCGGCTTCATCGCCGCGCTGATCCGCGCATGGTCGTAGATCCAACCGGTCGCTGGGTCGACCTCGCCCTCCACGGAGATTTCAATCGTGAAGGTGTGGCCGTGCATTTGACGGCACTTGTGTCCTTCCGGAGCCTTGGGGAGGAATTGGGCGGCTTCGAGGATGAAATCTTTCGTGAGGCGGGCTTTCATGGGCCGCCTTGGATCAGGCGAGTTCTTCGCCGACGCCGTAGCGGGTGAAGCGGCGAATGATGATGTTCTCGCCGAGTTCCGCGATTTTCGACTTCACGAGATCCTCGATGCTGAGTTCGGGGTTCTTGATGAAGGGCTGCTCGAGCAGGCAGATCGTGCTGTAGAACTTGTCGATTTTGCCGTCCACGATTTTGTCCACGATATTGGCGGGCTTGCCTTGGACTTGGGCAGCGGCGATTTCGCGCTCTTTGGCGATGAGGGCCTCCGGCACTTGGGCACGGGTGACATAGAGCGGGTGCGCGGCAGCGATGTGAAGGGTGATGTCCTTCACGAAGTCACGGAAGTTGTCGTTCTTGGCGACGAAGTCGGTCTCGCAGTTGATTTCAACGAGAACGCCGACCTTCCCCTGCATGTGGATGTAGGAAGCGATGGTTCCCTCCTTGGCGGCGCGGTCGGCTTTCTTGCCGGCGCTGGCGATGCCTTTTTTGCGGAGAAATTCCTCGGCGGCGGCGAGATCGCCTTTGGTTTCCGTGAGGGCTTTCTTGCAATCCATCATTCCCGCGTTGGTTTTTTCGCGGAGTTCCTTAACGAGTGCTGCTGAAATTTCAGACATGGTTATTAATATCGGTCGGATTCGACTGATCTGACGGATCAGTCGGATCTAATTTGTTTTTACTCGGAAACAGCGGCTAGCTCAGGCGTGCGGGTTTTGCCGCGGGTGCCTTTGGCCTCCATGATCGACTCGACGAGCTTGCCGAGGATCACACGGATCGAGCGGATGGCGTCGTCGTTGCCGGCGATCGGGTAGTCGATCTTGTCGGGATTGCAGTTGGTGTCGACGATCGCAATGATCGGGATGCCGAGACGGTTGGCTTCGGCGACGGCGATTTCCTCGCGGACGGTGTCGATGACAATCATCGCGGCGGGGAGTTTTTCCATCTCGACAATGCCGCCGAGGTTGTGGAGGAGCTTGGCTCCCTCGCGGCGGATGCTCGAAGCCTCGGCTTTGTTGATCTTGGCGAAGGCGGGGGATTTCTCCATCGCCTGGATTTCCTTGAGACGACCCACGCTGCGGCGGATTGTGGTGAGATTGGTGAGCGTGCCGCCGAGCCAGCGTTGGTTGACGAAAAACTGACCGGTCGCCTCAGCGGCTTCACGGATGGCTTCCTGTGCCTGCTTTTTCGTGCCGACGAAGAGGATCTTGCCGCCGTCTTTCACGATGCTCTTGAGGAAGCTGGTCGCGCTGCCGAGCTGGTCGATGGTGAGCGCGACATCGATGATGTAGATCGAGTTTTTCTCCTCGAGGATGTAGTCGCGCATTTTCGGGTTCCATCGCTTGGTCTGGTGTCCGTAATGGACGCCGGCCTCGAGGAGCTCGGTCATGAGTTCAATGTTCGGTTGGGTGGCTTTGGATTCTGACATGATTTGATTTTAATTAGCTGGCGACTTTCTTTTTTCCCTCTTTGGAGGCGGCTTCCAAGGCATCCCCGAGATGGGAGATTCCTATCTTGCGGTTGGTTTCGAAACCTGTGCCCGCGGGAATGAGGTGGCCCATGATGACATTCTCTTTGAAGCCGCGGAGTCGATCCACCCTGCCAAGTGTGGCGGCCTCGGTCAAGACACGGGTCGTGTCTTGGAACGATGCGGCGGAGATAAAGCTGTCGGTTTCGAGAGCGGTCTTGGTGATGCCGAGCAGCACGGGGCTGGCTTCGGCGGGTTTGCCGCCCTTCGCGATGACGGCTTCGTTTTCTGCCTCGAAGGCGAGGCGGTCCACCTGATCGCCCCAGAGGAGCGTGGTGTCGCCCTGCTCGGTGATTTTCACCTTGCGGAGCATTTGGCGGACGATGATCTCGATGTGCTTGTCGTTGATTTCGACGCCCTGCAGACGATAGACCTCCTGCACCTCGTTGAGGAGGTGTTCCTGGAGTTCCTGCGGTCCGCAGATGTCGAGAATTTCGTGCGGCACAACGGGGCCTTCGGTGAGTTGCTGGCCCTTCTTCACAAGATCGCCCTTGAAGACGATGATGTGTTTGTTGAGCGGAATGAGATGCTCCTCCTCGGCGCCGGTTTCGACATCCTTGACGATGAGGCGGCGCTTGGCGCGGACAGTGCCACCGATTTCGACGATGCCGTCGATCTTGGCGATGTCTGCGGCGTCCTTCGGACGGCGGGCTTCGAAAAGCTCGGCCACGCGCGGGAGACCGCCGGTGATGTCCTTGGTCTTGCCGATCTTTCGGGGTGTGCGGGCGACGCGCTGTCCGGCGGGGACTTTCGCGCCTTCCTTCACCTCGATGTGTGCACCGGCAGGAATCGAGTAGCTCGCGAGCACATTCTTGGCCTCGTCCACAATGATGATCTGCGGGTGGAGGTCCTCCTTGTGCTCGATGACAACATTGCCACGGACCCCGGTGGATTCGTCGACTTCCTGACGGATTGTGACGCCGGGGATCATGTCGCGGAATTCAATGCGGCCAGCTTTTTCCGTGATGATCGGGACATTGTAAGGATCCCACTGGATGAAGGTCTGGCCCTTCTTCACATGGCTGCCGTCCGCGACCGAAATGACCGAGCCAACAACGATGTTGTGGCTCTCGAGTTCGCGGCCATCCTTGTCGTGAACAGTGATGGTGCCGTTTTTATTGAGGACGACGAAGGTCTTGTCCACGGTTTCCACGACCTTGAGTTCGTTGAAGTGAACGGTGCCCTCGTGCTTCGCCTTGACGATCGGTTGTTTGAAGGTCTGGCTCGCGGCACCGCCGACGTGGAAGGTTCGCATCGTGAGCTGGGTGCCAGGCTCGCCGATCGACTGGGCGGCGATGATTCCGACCGCCTCGCCGAGTTTGATCATGCCGCCAGTAGCCAGGCTGCGGCCGTAGCACTTGATGCAAATGCCGCGCTTGGACTCGCAGGTGAGGGCCGAACGGATCTTGAGTTGCTCGTGGCCGATCTTCTCGAGAGCGGCGGCGGTTTCCTCGTCGACGATCTGGTTGGCTTTGACGACTGCCTTGCCGCTGACCGGGTCTTTGACGGTTTCGCAGCTGGTGCGGCCGATGATGCGGGTCGAGAGGCTGACGACTTCTTCGTCGCCTTCATAAATCGGGCGAACAACGATGCCGTTTGGAGTGTGGCAATCGTCGATGGTGACAATGACATCCTGCGCGGCATCGACGAGTTTGCGGGTAAGGTAACCCGAGTCGGCGGTCTTGAGCGCGGTGTCAGCGAGACCCTTGCGGGCGCCGTGCGCGGAGATGAAAAACTCGAGAACGGTGAGGCCCTCGCGGAAGTTCGCGGTGATCGGCTGCTCGATGATTTCGCCCGAGGGCTTGGCCATCTGGCCGCGCATACCAGCGAGCTGTTTGATCTGCGTGCGGTTGCCGCGCGCGCCGGAGTCGACCATCATGAACACTGGGTTCATGTCGCGCTTGCCCTCGTTGTATTCGAGCGTGCGGAAGAGCGCGTTCGCGATCTCTTCACCGGTGTGGGTCCAAATGTCCTGCACCTTGTTCTTGCGCTCGCCGTCGGTGATGATGCCTCGGCGGTATTGCTGCTCCACCTGCGAGACTTGAGTGTAGGCCTTGTCGAGAAGCTCGGTTTTTTCCTGCGGGATCATCATGTCGTTGATGCCGATGGAAACGCCGGCTCGGGTGGCCGAGCGGAAGCCGAGTTCCTTGAGCTTGTCGAGCGTTTCGACGGTGGTCTGCTGGCCGCCGGCTTTGTAGCAGCGCCAGATGATGTCGGAGAGCTGCTTCTTGCCGCAAACCTTGTTGTAGAAGCCAAGAGCCTTCGGCCAGATTTGGTTGAAGACCACGCGTCCGGCGGTGGTTTTCAGAACTGTCGAGGCAGAGTCGCCATAGATCGTCTCAACGCCCTTGTCGGGATTCTTGAAAAGAATCGGCGAGGTGGTGCGAATCGAGCCTTCGGAAAGGGCGAGTTCGACTTCTTCGGCGTTTGCGAAGAGCGGACGGCGTTTTTTCTCGTCGGCGTCCTCGGCGCGGGGTTTTTGCGTGAGGTAGTAGCAGCCGAGCGGAATGTCCTGCGACGGCGTGGTGATCGGCTTGCCGCTCGAGGGCGAGAAGATGTTGTTCGGCGCCAGCATGAGCATGCGGGCCTCCATTTGAGCCTCGACGGAGAGCGGGACGTGGACCGCCATCTGGTCACCGTCGAAGTCCGCGTTGTAGGCGGTGCAGACGAGCGGATGGACGCGGATCGCCTCGCCTTCGATGAGCTGCGGCTCGAAAGCCTGGATCGAAAGGCGGTGCAGGGTCGGAGCGCGGTTCAGGAGAACCGGGTGGCCCTTGGTGACTTCTTCCAGAATATCCCAAACTTCGGGCGTTTGGCGCTCGATGAGTTTCTTCGCGCTGCGAACGGTGTGGACATAGCCGAGCTCCTTGAGGCGGCGAATAATGAACGGCTCGAACAAAACGAGCGCCATCTTCTTGGGAAGACCGCACTGGTTGAGTTTGAGTTCGGGGCCGATGACGATGACCGAGCGGCCCGAGTAGTCCACGCGCTTGCCGAGGAGGTTTTGGCGGAAACGGCCGCCCTTGCCCTTGAGCATGTCGCTGAGGGATTTCAACGGGCGGTTGGCAGCACCAGTGACGGCGCGGCCGTGGCGGCCGTTATCGAAGAGTGCGTCCACGGATTCCTGGAGCATGCGCTTTTCGTTGCGGATGATGACCTCGGGCGTCTTGAGCTGCAGCAGCGTGCGGAGACGGTTGTTGCGGTTGATGACGCGGCGGTAGAGATCGTTGAGATCCGAGGTCGCGAAACGGCCACCCTCGAGCGGCACGAGCG
>CAWUMN010000097.1:0-5393 GCA_963923595.1 uncultured bacterium | reverse complement strand
CCGACGAAAAAGGTCGCGTAGAAGATCATGAAAAACTCCAACTCGAACTTCAGCAACACGCCGACCAGCGCGACAATACCAGCCAGCAGGTAGGCGGGGATCGGCGAGGTCAGGAGCTTGGCGGGGATGAGCGAAAAAATCGGGTGGTTGCTTGTGCTGGCATTCGAGGTGAGGAACCACTTCAGCGCGATGTAGCCGCTATCCAGCGTCGTGAGCACGCACACGCAAATGAACACCGCGTAGGCGGCGAAGGTCCAAGGCGAGGCTGCTGGTAGGACCTTGGCCAAGATTTCCTGACCGTAGTTGTGCCCCGTGATGCCGACGCGCACAAACTCCGCCGCCCCCCAATTCAACGCCCAGAGCGCCATCAGGCCGTGGAAGAGAATCAGAGCGAGAAACAGGCTGGACCCGATGATGTAGCCGGCGGCGATCGAGACACGCTCGCGGTGCATTTGGATCGCACGCTGCCATTGCTGGAGGTCGAGCCAAGGGCCGACCAAAAACCCTATGATGATCGGAACCGCGTAGCCCCAGTAGTTCCAGTCGTTCGTCGGCAGCTTGGGAAACGACAGCGGGCCGGTTCCTTTTTGCGCCGCGTGGCCGATCAGGATCGTCACCGCCGCCGCGAGAAGAAGGAACATCGCGCCGTGGCTGAATTTGATCCGTTTGATGTCGAACTCCTCCCCGAAAAGGATCGCCGCGGCGAGGATGACGAACATCGTGAGCGGCAGGTAGAGCAACTCCGGCTTGAAGCCCAGCGGTTGCCAAGCGTAGCGGATGAAGGCGAAAATCGTGAGCGTGATCGCGAGGAGCTGGTAGAGGAAAAAGACGAGGCGGAACGGCCGCGACCACGAGGCGAAAAACTGCGCCAGCGACTCCGAGCCGGACTGCCGCCGCGCCAAGTGGTGCGTGACCAAACCGAAAATCAGCAGGCCGAGAAAATTCGGGATCGCAAAAGTCAGCAGGCCGAACAACCCGAACTGCGTGGTGAATTGAACCGAGAAAAACAACCCGAGGCCCCACATCCAGGAAAGAGCCACGGAAATTCCCCAGAGCACCGCCCCGATCGGACGCGGTAGTTGAAAGGTGGAGGATTGTGCCATTGGGCCGTATCCATACAACGACCCACCCCCTGCCGCAACCTCTCTCGCCACAATCCCGAGGAGTGTTTCGTTTAATGAACCACCCGCACCGGCGTGCCGACTGCGGCGTTTTCAAAAAATCTCTGCGCGGCGCCGCGTGGCATCCGGATGCAGCCATGAGAGGCGGGATAGCCCGGAAGGTAGCCCGCATGCAGGCCCACAGCTCCGTAAATTCTCATGAAAAACGGCATCGGCGCCCCGCGAAAACTCGCTCCCGGCGGGCATTTGTCGCGACCGAGCGCCACATTCGCCTTCACCACTTTCCCCTCCCCATCCACGAAATCGCCATAGAGATTCGAGACATGATTTTTATTTTTTTGGATGATTTGGAAGTTTCCCGTCGGCGTGCCGAAGCCCTCGCGGCCTGTCGAAACCGGTGACTTTCCGACGGGTTGGTCACCTTTGAAAAAGGTCGCCGTCTGCGAGCCGAGATCGATCGTGATCGATGGCGCCCCGAGCACCCCGTCACCCGTCCAAGTCCACTCCAGTGAGGGTTTGGGTGTGGGTTTCGGACGCGGACCAGAATTCACCGCATAGACGATCTGGTTGTCATCGGTGAGGTAGGCAGTGGAGTAGACACTGATCCGTGATCGAGACGCGGAATCCCCCTGCGGCGCACAGGCCGACAGCAGGCCGAGCAGCAAAAGGAAGAGACCGGCGGCATAGGGATTGACTCGGATTTTCGACATTACCGCCGAGGCTAGGCCGGTGAGTCCACCTGTCAATCGGAGTCGATCAAGCGAAGTGCCGGGTGAGGTGTTTGACGCACCCCGCTGCTGTCTGCTACACGCTGCAACATGGGTTTGATTTTCATCAAAGCATCGCTGGCACTGGGCGCGGGAATTTTGATCACCGCCCTCTTTTGAAACGATTCCGCTACGCACTCGACCCATTGTGCCTCGTTGGGATCGTGGTCTATGTGCTGAATCGTTGGGCCTTCGATTTTGCGGCCCTGCGCGGATGGTTCGCCGACCTTCTGTTGATTCCCGCCGCCGCGCCATTGTTTCTTTGGTTCGAGCGAAAAATCGGGGTCCGCGTGCATGACGATTACCCGAGTTTTCGCGAGATTGTTTTTCTCACTGCCGTGTGGGCTGTGGCTGCCGAGGTCATTGCCCCGATGCTCTTCTCGCATTGCACCGCCGACCCCCTCGATATCGCCGCCTATGCCGCTGGAGGCCTCGCCTCGGCCGTTTGGTGGAATTGGCAGGCGCGGGTCAGAGGTATTGCCGGGGATTGAGCACAGAAGCAGGTCGAAATTACTTCGAAACTTTGGCGGCTTTAACGGGATAGGCTTCGGCGCCGGGCTCGGGGACAATTTCCAGGAGTTTTTTCACGATGTCCAGCGGGCCGAGGCCTTCGGAGTCGGCGGCGAAATTCGTCATGAGCCGGTGGCGGAGCACCGGAGGGGCAGCGCGGCGGATGTCGGCGCAGCTCACATGGATGCGGCCTTCGAGGATCGCGGTGGCTTTGGCGGCGAGGATCAGGCATTGGCCGGCGCGGGGGCCGGCTCCGGTGGAGACATAGGTTTTCGTCAACTCCGGGGCGAGCGGACTGCTCGGCCGGGTGGCTCCGACGAGGTTGGTGACATATTTGATGACATGGTCGGAGACCGGAACTTTGCGGACGACATCCTGTTCGAGGGGCCGATCATCCCCTTCGATCCGGGCATCCGCCATGCCGATTGCCTCGGCGACATCGACGAGGCGAAAAAAACCTTCGCCGCGCTGGACCTGGACTTCCTTGCCATCGACCTCACCGATCCCGCCATCGGCTTTCCGGTCGTGCAGGTCGTGGTCCCAGGCTACTCCGATGTCCTCCCCTACCACGCCCCCTCAAGCCCCGCGCTCTTCCGAGCCATCACGCGCTCCGAGGTTTTGGACTCGTATCCCGTCGCCGACCTTTATTGAAGGACGCCTAGCGATCTCAACCGGCCGCCCTCCAGCGCGAAAATCTCGCGGCTGACCGGATGATTGGAGTTGAGATAATTCCCGATGATCGTTTCGGCGAGGCGCAGGTGCGTGTCGTCCTGACGGGAAAAAACGAGGATTTGGTTGCGCGTAGGCATCGCAACGAGCAGGTCGGGCCCGAGTGTGTTGCGGAATTTATCGCCGAACTCAGGCGCGAGCACACACGAGGCGGTGAGAGGATTTGGCGACTCGATTGCCGCGTGCCGGATGACGCCGTTCTTGTCGCGAATGAACTCGGGCTTCACCTGCGCCAATGTGGCGGAGGCCGTCTTGAGCGCCTCGGCGCGGATTTGGCCGAAGGTCATGTGGACCGATTTTTTCTGATCGCGCGTGAGCGGTTCAATTTCGCCATTCAACACTCGGGCGATGGCAAGAGTAGTTCTTTGCGAGCCTTCGATGGGACGCCGCATCTTGTGATCCATGAAAGACGGCTCAACCGCGAGAACCCATTGGTCGGCCTGCGCGGCGGAAGCAGCCAGAAGCAAAACCGCCGAGACGCACAAGGCGCTTGGGGTTTTTGCAAAGGCTCTGATAAGGATGGCGGGCATCATGATCGCGTTTCTTGAAGGAATCCTCGCCGAGTCGCTGCCGACCCAGATCGTGGTCAATGTCCACGGCGTCGGGTATCAAGTGCTCATCCCGATATCAAGTTTCGAGCGCCTGCCTCAGGTCGGGTCCTCCGTCAAAATCCTGACTCACCTCGCCGTGCGCGAGGATGCGCATGTGCTCTATGGATTTTTCACAGCAGGCGAGCGGGACCTTTTCCGCCTTCTTCTCAACCATGTCACCGGCGTGGGACCAAAAATCGCACTCGCCGTGTTGAGCGGGCTTTCGGTCGAAATGTTCAAATCAGCCGTGGTCGCGGGCGACACCGGCACGATTTCCAAGATCAGCGGCGTGGGCAAAAAAACCGCCGAGCGGATCGTGCTGGAGTTGAAAGACAAGGTGGGCGTGGCCGCCGAATGGGAGGCCTCGAGCGCGAAGAACGCTCCGAGCGAGGACGACATCCGGCTCCACGATGCCGTGCTGGCCTTGATTTCTCTGGGCTACAAACAGGCTGATGCCCACAAGGCGATCCGCGCGGTCCTCAAGACCGGCGACGGAACCCCCACCGCCGAGGAACTCGTTCGCCAGGCGCTCAAGGTGCTTTCATGAGTCCGTTGGAAACGGCCCGCGCCGTCCACGCGGCTCTTCCCTCCGGAGGTCTGTTCCATGAAAAGGAATGGCGAATAGCGCCTATTCCATTCGTCCTACCTCCCGGATTTTCCGGCGAACTCGAGAAACTCGGCTACCGTCTCACGCTTTTTCTCCGCGCCTGCGACCAGCTTTACCGTCAGAGCGTAAAAGGTCGCCAACCCGCTTGGGTGGCTGAAATCCTCGACGCCGGCAAACCCGAGGAGTTGGTCGCCTTCCAGCGCGAGCACGGGATTGCTGGAGACATCCCGAAGGTCATCCGGCCCGACCTTGTTTTGACCGAGAATGGATTCGCGATTGCCGAAATCGACAGCGTGCCCGGCGGAATCGGCCTCACCGATTGGCTCAACAAAACCTACGCGAATCTGGGTTGTGAGGTTTTGGGCGGGGCGGATGGAATGCTGAAGGGATTAGCCGAGATTTTCCCCGGTGGTGACATTGTGGTTTCCGAGGAGGCTGCGACTTATCGACCCGAAATGGAATGGCTCACGCACAGGCTCAATGCGGCGTTTCCAGAGAAGGGAACCTGGCGCGCCACCGATGCCGCAGCCCGCTCCGATTGGCCGGCGAGGATTTACCGGTTTTTCGAACTCTTCGATCTGGCGAATGTCCCCGCCGCGCCGGTCTTGATGGACGGCATTCGCTCGAAGTCGATCCAAGTCACACCGCCCTTCAAACCCGCTCTGGAGGAAAAGCTCTGGTTCGCCCTGTTCTGGCTCAAGCCGCTCGAGGATTTCTGGCGGCGGGAACTTGGCGAGCGCGCGTTTCTGGCTTTGCAAAAATCGATCCCCTACACTTGGCTCGTCGATCCCACTCCCCTGCCCCGCCACGCGGTCCTACCAAGGCTCGAGGCGCATTCCTGGACCGAGGTCGCTGGGTTCAGCCAGAAACGCCGGGATTTTGTTTTGAAAATCAGTGGATTCTCCGACCGCGCTTGGGGTTCGCGCGGCGTCAAGATCGGCTCCGACATGCCCCAGGGCGAATGGAAGTCCGCGCTCGAAAAGGCCCTCGCCGAATTTTCCACCCACCCGCACATACTCCAAGTCTTCCACCACAGCAGGCTCTTCGACACCGAATATTGGATTCCCGG
>CAWUMN010000096.1:0-5430 GCA_963923595.1 uncultured bacterium | reverse complement strand
GGTGCTAAGCATGAGAATCCTGTTCTCGATGGGTTGGAGAAATCCCGGCACATACCCTGGCACAGCGGAGAGTTTTGCGGAGAGTTCGGAAATCAATGCGTCCCTCGTAAGTCCCGGCCGCCACTGATCGCGGGGTTTCAGAAGAATCGTGGTCTCGATCATTTCCACAGGAGCAGGGTCTGTCGCGGATTCCGAGCGACCGAGCTTGCCAGCGGCGGAGAGAACCTCCGGCACGGATTTGATAACAAGATCCTGCCAGGCCATGATGCGTTTGACCTCGGTGAGCGAGGTATTGGGCAATAGGACTGGCATGAAAAGCAGGCTTCCCTCGTCGAGAGGCGGCATGAACTCGCTGCCAAGACCTGCGGGGAGACGCTCGGCAAGGCTGGAGTTCACGCGGGCGACCGCATCGCGGAGAAATTGAGGAACACCCACGGCAACCGTGATGGCGACAAGGAGGAGCAACGCGGCTCCGCACAGAACCACTCGACCGTGACGCAGCGACCAATCGAGACAGGGCGCATAGAGTTTCAAGAGCGGCCTCATCACCCAGTTTCTGCTCTCGGGATGAAATGGTCCCCGGACGAGGGTTCCACACAGGACCGGCACGAGGGTCACCGCAAGCAGGGTCGCGGCGACCATGGCGAAGGTTTTTGTGAAGGCCAGAGGATGGAACAACTTCCCCTCCTGCCCGCCGAGGGCGAAGACCGGAAGGAAGGCGAGGATGATGATCGCCATGGCAAAGAAAACGGGACGCCCGACCTCACTGGCGGCCACAAGAGTGCAGCGGGTGGTCTCCGTAGGGGTCAGCGGCTCGCCTTTGTCGAGCGTCGCCCTTTCGCAGCGACGGATCACATTTTCTGTGATCACAATCGCGGCATCCACAAGGACGCCAATCGCGATGGCGATGCCCGAGAGGGACATGATGTTCGAGGAAATTCCGAAGCCGCGCATCAGGATGAAGGAAACCAAAATCGCCGCCGGAAGCGGGATGGTAACTATGAGGATGCTCCGGAAGTGCCAGAGGAAAAGGATGTGTGCGAGCGTGACCAGGAGAATTTCTTCGATGAGGGCCTGGCGAAGCATCCCGATCGTGCGGTCGATGAGATCGCTGCGGTCATAGAAGGCCTTGATACGAATTCCAGGAGGAAGGCTTGGCGTGATCTCCGCGATGCGTGCCTTGACCCCCTCGATAACGGCTTTGGCATTCTCCCCGGTGCGCATCACCACGATGCCGCCAACCGCTTCATGGCCGTCGATATCCAAAGCTCCGCGTCGAAAATCCCCACCGAGTTGGATTGTGGCTATGTCTCGGAGCAACACCGGAGGTTCCGTGCCATTGGCGGCGACCGCGATGTTTCCCAAGTCCTCGGCAGACTCCACGAGACCTATGCCACGGACGACGAACTCCATGCCATTTTCCTCGATGACTTTTCCGCCGACATTGAGATTTCCGCTGCCGAGGGCCTGCATCACATCGGCGAGAGAAAGCCCGCTGGCCCGCATTTTTTGGGGCGAGACATCGATCTGGTATTGCCTCACAAAGCCACCGACTGAAGCGACCTCCGCTACGCCGGGAACCGAGTTCAATTGGAAACGGATAAAGTAGTCCTGCAGCGCGCGGAGCCTTCCCGCGTCATATCCCCCCGAGGGCGCGGAAGCGGGATCGACTTCGAGGAAGTATTGATAAATCCAGCCGAGCCCGGTGGCATCAGGGCCGATCCGGGGAATGACGCCTTGTGGGAGTTGCGTCGTGAGGTAGTTGAGCCTCTCGAGGACACGCGTCCTGGCGAAGTAGTTGTCAATCGCATCATCAAAAATGACGGTGAGAAGTGAAAAACCGAACATGGAAGTCGCGCGCACGGTTTTCACGCCAGCCAATCCCTGCAAGCTGGTGCTGAGCGGATAGGTGACTTGATCCTCGACCTCCTTGGGCGAGCGTCCAGCCCAGTCGGCGAAGACCACAACCTGGTTTTCGCTCAAATCGGGAATGGCGTCCACGGGGGTTTCCTTGAGCGAATGAAAGCCAAGGACCAAAAGAAGGAGGAATCCGCTCAGAACCAAAAACCGGTTCTTCAAAGACCATTCGATCAAGCGGCTGATCATGGCTGCGCCTCCGGTGAAAGTTTCACCCCGCACTCAACCATCTCGGCTCCGAACCAGGGATTGCGAACAGCTCCTCCTGATTGAATCCATCGCGCCTTGGCTGGGGCGGAGGGAAATGCGGTTTGCGACATCGGGCATGCAAAAATCTCGATGCCCCCAGCGCCGGATTTGCTTTTTTTCAAGGCCAGAGCAAGGTCGGCGCCCCCCTCGGAGACGGGAAGATATTCGGCGCGGGCGGCGGCGAGCTCGGTGGCTGTCCCAATGGACCGGGTCGCGGCGCGGATGGCCGAGAGCGCCGGGGCGAGTTCACCAGGGGCAGGATTGGGGAGTCCTGAAAGGTCTGCTTGAAGATTGGAGGCCGCTTCGCGATAGGCCTTCAGATCGTCGGCAGCAAGTGCATCTCCAGCGCCTGCGATTCCTTCAAGCAACGGATCCCAAGCACTGCGTGGAATCGGTGATGAGGTTGGCACGGCGGTCTCTGTCATTGCCGCGTGCAAGGCGGCGCCGGATCCAGAATCAGGATTCTTCATCTGAAACTCGGCATCCATGAGGAGATTGCCATTCGTCACGACCCGATCCCCGGTGGAGAGCCCCGAAGAGATGAGGACCTTTGTATCGCCATAACCTCCGGCAACCACTCGGCGTCGCTCGAATTGCCCCCCCTCCTTTTGAACGAAGACGATGGCGTCTCGCCCCGTGTTCAGCAAAGCAGCTCGAGGTATGAGAAGCCCCTCGCCAACCTGGCATTCCAGGACAGCCTCCGCGAAGGCCCGATGCGGCAACTCCCGGCGTTCGCCACGCGATGTGCGAACTAGGGGATTGGGCACTTCAATGCGAACGGTCGTGCTGCGCGTGTCGGGATCGAAGGAGGGATCGATAAGTGTCACCACGCCTTCAAAGCTACGACCGGGCGCGGCCGGAGTTGAGATTTTCGCCTGCTGGCCGAGACTCAACAGCGGCAGATCGCTCTCGTAAACGGTGGCGAAAAACCACATCCGGGAGAAGTCCCCGATTTCGAAAAGCGGGTCGCCGGTTTTCACATATTGGCCGGAACTGACATACCGCTTGATGACGGTGCCTGTGATCGGCGAGAGGATATCCACACCGAATTGGTCGTGGGGTTGTTTCGAAAGGCCTTCGAGTTGGTTTGGAGTAAGACCGAACTGCACGAGGCGTCGGGCGGACACATCGGAAATGGCCCGGTTTTTGTCGGCAAGCGCCCCTTGATACTCCCGCACGACATAAAGCAGTTCAGGACTGTAAATCCTTGCCAACGGCTGCCCCTCGCGAACCTCCTCTCCGACTTGCTCGATAAACGGGCGCTCGACGCGTCCATCGAAATGCGCAGAGACAAAGCGGTGCCGCCCGGCGTCATCATCGATACGGCCGGCGAGCCGGAGTGTGCGTTGAAGTCGTCCAGACTCGACGACGGATGTTTCCACTCCGAGGGCGCGGACGCTTGAGGCTGGCAACAAGACCGCATTGGGGGCGGAATCGCCCTTTTCTTCACCCGGATAAACCGGCACAAGGGCCATCCCGCAGATCGTGCAGGATCCCGGCGTGTCCGATTGAATCCAAGGATGCATCGGGCATTGATAAAAAACAGGAGGTCGCGCGGCGGGCTGCGGCTTGGAGCACGAAACCAAAAGGACGATGCCAAGACACAAAGCAAACCCGACGCCGAAGTGGCGAATGGTTTTCATTTTTTGAAAGTGGTGCGGGGAGGGAATGCTCCCTCCACCGCAAGGTTTGCTTTATTTCGGGGCGCCGACTGGCGGTTGGAGCTTTTCCAGATACTTCGCCGGATTTTTTTCGAATTTCGTTTTGCACCTTTCGCAACACAGCCTCACCTCGGTTCCCTGGTGGACAAACACGAATGGATCGCCCATTTCTCCGAGGTTTTCTCCGGAAACAACACAGGTCTTGAGAGGATATTCGCCAGCCCAAACGAGAGCTGGAGTGACAATAAGGGTAAGAAGGATTTTTTTCATAAAATGGTGTTTGGATTTTTCAGCATCGGCGCCTTGAAAATGTCAGGCGTCGGGAATTAGGGGGCATGGCAGGATTAAACCCGAGCGCGCGGAGGCGCCGTGGGCTGAGAAGCAGTGCCGACTAGGAACTTTACATAAAACGGGATGACAACATCCGGAGGAGCCGGTCCGGTGGGTTTCAGACAACTCACGAAGCGCGACGCAAAATTCTCTCGATGTCCCAGTGAAATAAATAAAACCAGCGATGGAGATTCCGCGAAAAAAGCTTCTGGAACGGGCGAAGCGAGCGCTCCGCAACACTTTTCAGCACATGTTTTTTCAGTTCCGACCGGAGACCCTTTTTGGCAGCAAGAGTGCCGCCCCGAATGAATCCCAGCGATTGATGAAAACGCACAGTGATTCGTCGCAACAACCCAAGCCAGTCCCACAAGAGCGGGAATAATCCACCGGAATGAGCTCTTTGACGCCTTCACGAATAAACACTACCTCGGAATATTGATCCCACAATTCAATCTTCTCCATGCGCTGAATTTAAGAGGACCAGGATGGTGCGCCGATTTGTCTGCAGCCTGCTCCTCCGGATCAATACATGCCTCCTGTTTTTTAACAAACGATGATTTCGCAATCTGACGACATCCACGCATAAATCATGGCTATTGATTTTCGCAGCTTGCCCGCGCCCGCCAAGTGTGAGAGCTTCACAACCGTGCCGGCATAGCTCAGTGGTAGAGCAACGGTTTTGTAAACCGTCGGTCCTCGGTTCGAATCCGAGTGCCGGCTCCACATTTCAAATTCCAAACCAAGGTTGCATCATGGCTTTTCTAAAAACCAAATGCCTACCGCGCCGCTTTTCGGCGGTGTTCACGACTATCTTTCTGCTCGCCACCCTGCCTTTCCTCTCAGGCTCTGAAAAGTCGGGCGAAATTCGCGTCATCGAAGCCAAAGGCCCGCCCGCCGCGATCATTATGGCCGATGGCAGCACCCCGCCGGTTCGCGTGGGCGATCTCGTTCCGCTCGGTTCGACCTTGAAAACCCCGGCGGACTCGACGCTGAAGCTCCTCTTCGCCAACGGCGCCATCCTGTTCCTTCAGCCCCGCTCGGAGTTGCGCCTGGCACTTTTCGCGTCTCAAGACTCCCTGCAAAACACCGCCCGCTCCAGGTCCTCCGAACAGTCGAAATCCCACACAGACCTTGATCTACAATCCGGCGCGGTTCTGCTTGATGTGCCAAAACTCAAGACAGAGTCGAAATTCCAAGTCACCACTCCGCTTGGCACGGCGGCTGTCCGTGGCACTCGATTTTATGTGAGCGTTCGAAACAACCGCGCCGCCGT
>CAWUMN010000095.1:0-5468 GCA_963923595.1 uncultured bacterium | reverse complement strand
CGCGAAATCTGCCAGCGGCTGGGGTTGGTTCGCGGGTAAAAATCCGAACCCCGAGCGCAGCGTTTTTGTGACATTTGGCACACTCACTGCGCCAAAGTGAGACAAAAGGGCGCTGTCGCTTGTTTGGTCTAAAGTGGCAGTAATTTCACAAGACAATAATTTAAAGAAACTAACCAAAATCCCGCCCCTGCGGCCCGGATTCTGCTGTTACCAAGGCCTCAACAATACTTCTTATGGGAAAAATTTTAGGAATCGATTTGGGAACCACGAACTCCTGCATGTCCGTGATGGAAGCCGGCGAGCCGGTTGTGCTGGAGAACTCCGAGGGAGCCCGCACCACACCATCCGTCGTCGCGTTCACGAAGTCCGGCGAGCGTCTCGTCGGCCAAGCCGCCAAGCGCCAAGCCATCACGAATCCGGCGAACACCATTTTCTCGGTCAAGCGCTTCATGGGCCGCAAATTCGACGAAGTCCGCGCCGAGGAGCACCGCGTGCCTTATAAACTCGTCAAGGCCGCCAACGGCGACGCCCACATCCAAGTCGAGATCGACGGCAAGCCGAAGACCTTCTCGCCGCCTGAAATCTCCGCGATGATCCTCGCGAAGCTCAAGGCCGACGCCGAAGCCAAGCTCGGTGAAAAAATCACCGAAGCCGTCATCACCGTCCCCGCCTACTTCAACGACTCGCAGCGCAACGCCACGAAGGACGCCGGCAAGATCGCGGGCCTTGATGTGAAGCGCATCATCAACGAGCCGACCGCCGCCTCGCTGGCTTACGGACTCGACAAGATGAAGGACGAAAAAATCGCCGTCTATGATCTCGGCGGCGGCACCTTCGACATCTCCGCGCTCGAAATCGGCGACGGTGTTTTCGAAGTCCGCGCCACCAATGGCGACACGCACCTCGGCGGCGACGATTGGGACAACCGCATCATGGATTGGATCATCGAGGAGTTCAAAAAAGACTCCGGCATTGACCTCTCCAAGCAGCCCGACGCCGTTCAGCGCATCAAGGAGGAAGGCGAGAAAGCCAAGATCGCTCTCTCGTCCACGCAGGAATTCGAGATCAACCTGCCCTTCATCACCGCCGATGCCACCGGCCCGAAGCACATCCAGAAAAAACTCACCCGCTCCAAGCTTGAGCAACTCACCGACGATCTCTTCGAGCGCACGATGAAGCCCGTCCGCGACTGCCTCGGCGACGCGAAATGGACCAAGTCGGATGTGAACGAACTCGTTCTCGTCGGTGGCATGACCCGCATGCCGAAAGTCGTCGAGACCGCCCGCGAACTCATCGGCAAAGAGCCCCACAAGGGCGTCAACCCCGATGAAGTCGTCGCGATCGGTGCAGCCATCCAGGGCGGCGTGCTCAAGGGCGATGTGAAGGATGTCCTCCTCTTGGATGTGACGCCCCTCACCCTCGCGATCGAGACCGCCGGCGGCATCGCCACCCCGATGATCCCGCGCAACACCACGATCCCGACCAAGAAATCGAATGTGTTTTCCACCTACGCCGACAATCAGCCCGGCGTGGAAATCAAGGTCCTGCAAGGCGAGCGCCCGCTCAGCCGCGACAACAAAAACCTCGGCACCTTCCACCTCGATGGCATCCCGCCCGCCCCGCGCGGCGTTCCGCAGATCGAGGTGACCTTCGACATCGACGCGAACGGCATTCTCAATGTCTCCGCCAAGGATCTCGGCACCGGCAAGGAACAGAAAATTTCCATTACCGGCTCGAGCGGCCTCTCCAAGGAAGAGGTCGAGAAAATGCAGAAGGAAGCCGAGGCCCACGCCGAGGACGACCGCAAGGCCAAAGAGACCATCGAAATCCGCAACAACGCCGACAACCTCGCCTACCAGTGCGAGAAGCAACTCAAGGAACTCGGCGACAAGGTGGACGGCGCTTCGAAGAAAAATGTCGAGGACTCCATCGAGAAGGTCCGCGAAGCCCTCAAGGGCGATGACGCCGACGCGATCAAGGCCGCCTACGACGACCTCCAAGCCAAATTCCAGGAAGTCACCACCGCCGCCTACAAGGCCGCGGCCGCTTCCGCCGGACCCGCTCCCGAAGCCGCTTCGGGCGCTTCCGCCGCCGAACCCCAACCGAAGAAGGACGATGTCGTTGACGCCGAATTCGAGGTTGTGGACGACGACAAGAAAAAATAGGCCACGCACCACTTTAACAAACCGCTCCGGTCCGCGCAGGGCCGGGGCCTGTTAAAAACAGAAACAAGAAAACAAACCACACACCAACATGGCAAAACCCAACATCAAACCCCTCGCCGACCGCGTGCTCGTGAAGCCGCTCGAGGCCGAGGAGAAAAGCAAGGGCGGAATCATCATTCCTGATTCTGCGAAAGAAAAACCGCAGGAAGCCGAAGTCGTTGCGCTCGGCACCGGCAAACGCGACGAGAACGGCAAACTCATCGAGTTCTCCGTCAAGGCCGGCGACAAGGTCCTCATCTCCAAATACGGAGGCACCGAGGTCAAGGTCGAGGGCGAGAGCTACCTCATCATGCGCGAGGACGACATCCTCGGCGTCATCGGCTAATCGAAACTTAAAACTTAATTCTTAAAACTACTCATATGGCAGCAAAACAACTCCTGTTCGACGAAGCCGCGCGCCACGCGCTCCTTCGCGGTGTCGAGAAACTCGCCGCAGCGGTCAAAGCCACGCTTGGACCATCGGGCCGCAATGTCATCCTCGATAAAAAATTCGGCAGCCCCACGATCACCAAGGACGGCGTCACCGTCGCCAAGGAGATCGAACTCGAAGACCCCTTCGAAAACATGGGCGCCCAGCTCATCCGCGAAGTCTCCAGCAAGACCAGCGACACCGCCGGTGACGGCACCACCACGGCCACCGTTCTCGCCGAAGCGATCTATCGCGAAGGCCTCAAGAATGTGACCGCCGGCGCCAACCCGACCTCGCTCCAGCGCGGCATCAACAAGGCCGTCGAAGCCATCGTCGCCGAGATCGCCAAGATCTCGAAGAAGGTCAAAGACAGCGCCGAGATCGCCCAAGTCGCGACCGTCTCCGCCAACTGGGACACCACCATCGGCCAGATCATCGCCGACGCGATGGACAAGGTCGGCAAGGACGGCACGATCACGGTCGAGGAAGCCAAGTCCATCGAGACATCGCTTGATGTCGTCGAAGGCATGCAGTTCGACAAAGGCTACCTCTCGCCCTACTTCGTGACCAATCCGGACAGCCTCGAGGCCATCCAGGAGAGCGCCTACATCCTCATTCACGAGAAGAAGATCAGCAGCCTCAAAGACCTGCTCCCGATCCTCGAGAAGATCGCCAAGACCGGCAAACCCTTCCTCATCATCGCGGAAGATGTCGAAGGCGAAGCCCTCGCGACCCTCGTGGTCAACAAACTCCGTGGCACGCTCCAAGTCTGCGCCGTCAAGGCCCCAGGCTTCGGCGACCGCCGCAAAGCCATGCTCGAGGACATCGCCGTCCTCACCGGTGGCAAGTGCATCACCGAGGACCTCGGCATCAAGCTCGAGAACCTCACCCTTGAAGACCTCGGCCGCGCCAAGCGCCTCGTCATCGACAAGGAAAACACCACCATCATCGAAGGCGAAGGCAAACCGGCCGACATCCAAGGCCGCGTGGCCCAGATCAAGCGCCAGATCGAAGAGACCACCAGCGACTACGACCGCGAGAAGCTCCAAGAGCGCCTCGCCAAACTCGCCGGCGGTGTGGCCGTGATCAATGTCGGTGCCGCCACCGAGACCGAGATGAAGGAAAAGAAAGCCCGCGTCGAAGACGCCCTCCACGCCACCCGTGCTGCGGTCGAGGAAGGAATCGTCCCCGGCGGCGGTGTCGCCCTCATCCGCGCCCAGAAGGCCCTCGACAGCCTCAAGCTCTCGGGTGACGAAGCCATCGGCGCCGGAATCGTGCACCGCGCTATCGAGCAACCGCTCCGCACCCTCGCCGACAACGCCGGCCAGGAAGGCGCGCTCATCGTGCAGGAAGTCAAGAAACACAGCGGCTCCGAAGGCTACAATGTGGCCACCGGCGAGTATGTCGACCTCATCAAGGCCGGCGTCGTCGATCCCGCCAAAGTGACCCGCAGCGCCCTGCAAAACGCCGCCTCCATCAGCGGACTCCTCCTCACCACCGAGGCTCTCATCACCGAGATCCCCGAGAAGGAAAAAGCTCCCGCCATGCCTCCGGGCGGCGGAATGGGCGGCATGGACTACTAAGAGTCCCGCAAGGCCCTTAAAGCCAAACTCAACAATTCAGCCGGGTTCGCAAGAACCCGGCTGTTTTGTTTTGCGACAAATCCTGACTCCACCACCAAGTGTTGAATTGACCCGACGCGCGGTTGTTTTTATCGGTTGCCGATGAAACTTTTCTTTCTTCCCGCATTTGGCGCACTTCTTCTAGCCCTTACCTCCTGCGCGCAGATGGCGAAGCGCCCGACGCCTCCGCCCACACTCGATGAGCTTTTCGACAAAGCCGACAAAAATCATGATGGGAGGATTTCGCGGGATGAGTTCAGCGCGGTGATGATCGAGCAGGCGTTTTATTGGATGGATGGCGATCACAAGGGCACGATTACCGAGGCTGAGTTCATCGCGGCTGGTGGAACGAAGGCGGTCTTTCTCCAGATCGACACCGAGCGCAAGGGATACTTCACCGTGGAGGACGCCAAAGCTAGCGCGGTCGCCCGCAAGGCCATGAGCCTGCCGTTCGACGGCGCGGACATAAACAAAAACGGCTTCATCACACGCGCCGAATTCCTCGAATACAAAAAACAAGCCGCCGCCTGCACCCGCTGACCGGGCGCACATTGGCACGGCTTGCCGCTTGCCTTCATAGCGGCTCGGGGTTTTATCTAGCGCGCTCACGCCAATCATCATGAACCTCGATACCACCTCTCTCGAACTCGCCGCCCGCGATGCCCGCGGACTGGCCATGGATGCCGTCGCCAAATGCAAATCCGGCCACCTCGGCCTTCCACTCGGAGCCGCCGACATTGGCGCCGCGCTGTTCGGGGCCGCCATGTCGTTCCATCCCGCCGAGCCGCGCTGGCTGAACCGCGACCGCTTCGTGCTCTCCGCCGGCCACGGCAGCATGTTCCTCTACGGCTGGCTCCATCTCGCAGGCTACGGCGTGTCGTTGGATGATCTGAAAAATTTCCGCCAACTCCACAGCATCACACCGGGTCATCCGGAGTTTCACGAAACGCCAGGCGTCGAGGCGACCACGGGGCCGCTCGGCCAGGGTGTGTCGAACGCCGTGGGCTTCGCGATTTCGGGCAAGATGAGCGAGGCACGCTTCAACACCCCGACGCACCGCATTTTCGACCATCATGTGATCGCTCTCGCCGGCGACGGTTGTTTGCAAGAAGGCGTGGCGCAGGAAGCCAGCGCGCTCGCCGGCCACCTCGGCCTCGACAACCTCATCCTCATTTATGATTCCAACAATGTGACGCTCGACGCCATGGCGCC
>CAWUMN010000094.1:0-5482 GCA_963923595.1 uncultured bacterium | reverse complement strand
CCGCTCTTTTGCTCGCCTCCCCGCTCCGCGCCGAGGTGGTGCGGCCCGCGCCGGATTTCTCGTGGGTCGACTCCACCGGAAAATCCAAACCCGCCAAAGAACTCCGCGGCCGTCCGCTCGTCGTCATCATCGCCGAGAGCCCGCGCCAATGGGCCTTCCGCTCGCAAGTCGGCCAGCTCCAAAAAATCTACCAACGCTTCGCAGCCGCCGGACTCGTTTGCGTCGCCGCCTTTTCGCAAGAACCCGGCGTGATCCGCTCGAACATCCCGTTCCTCACCGTCCCCGACGGCCGCACAGCCGCTGCCGCGTTCGACACCGCGCAAGGTTTCTCCATCTCGATCATCGGCATGGATGGCAATCTCGACTATGTGAGCAACCGCGTCGTCCCCGCCCAAGTCATCCACGACATCCTCGACAACTCCTTCGCCAAACAAAAACTCCTCCGCCGCGACTAAACCGAATCCAGAAAAATTAACCACAGAGGACACAGAGAGCACCGAGCTTGAAGAAGAGGCATCAGTGAATCCTTACCATTACGCAACTCCCCGGCTCCCGAACCCACCCGCCGCCACTTAACTTAAACTTCCCATGACCTTCCAAGCCCGAATCGACCAAGACATCAAGGCCGCCATGCTGGCCCGCGAGACAGCCAAGCTCGGCGTCCTCCGAATGCTCAAAACCTCCCTTATGAACGCCGCCATCGAAAAAGGCGGCGCGGGAAGTTCGCTCGACGACTCCGACGCCCTTGCGATCGTTCGCAAAGAGGTCAAAAAGCGCCAAGACTCCGTCGAGGCGTTTGAAAAAGGCGGCCGCCCCGAAATGGCCGCTACCGAGAAGGCCGAGATCGACATCCTCAACACCTACCTCCCCCAGCAACTCTCCCCTGCCGAGGTCGAGGCTTTGGTCAAATCCGCCATCGTCGAAGCCGGAGCCACCTCCCGGAAGGACATGGGCGCCGTCATGAAAATCCTGAACGAAAAAGCCGCCGGACGCGCCGACGGCCGAACCCTCAGCGCGGAGGTCCAAAAACACCTCCCCTAAAATTTTTTCCCTGGCCTCAAGGTTGGCACGCGAATTGCGGTCTATCCCTTGCCGCATGGGAAAATGGTAAAAAACAAACAGAATTCACCTTCAAGCGGCTTGAGGGTGCTTAAAAAAATACACCAAACACATAATGGCTAAATACAAACTCGAATACATCTGGCTCGACGGCTACGAGCCCGTTGCAAACCTCCGCAGCAAGACGACCATCAAGGAATTCGCCAGCTTTCCCAAGCTCAAGGACCTCCCGTTGTGGGGTTTCGACGGCAGCTCCACCCGCCAGGCGCCCGGCGGCAGCTCCGATTGCGTGCTCAAGCCTGTCTCGGTTTTCCCTGACTCCACCCGCAAAAATGGCGTCCTCGTCATGTGCGAAGTCATGATGCCGGACGGCACCCCGCACATTTCCAACGCCCGCGCCACCATCCTCGATGATCCGGACGCGTGGTTCGGCTTCGAGCAGGAATATTTCCTCTACCAGGACGGCCGCCCGCTCGGCTTCCCCGCCGACGGCTACCCGGCTCCGCAAGGCCTCTACTACACCGGTGTCGGCTACAGCTCCGTCGGCGATATCGCCCGCGAGATCGTGGAGCGTCACCTCGACCTCTGCCTCGACGCCGGCATCAACCACGAAGGCATCAACGCCGAAGTCGCCAAGGGACAGTGGGAATTCCAAATCTTCGGCAAAGGCTCCAAGCGCGCCGCCGACGAAGTCTGGGTCGCCCGATACCTCCTCCAACGCCTCTGCGAACAATACGGCGTGGATGTGAACTATCATTGCAAACCGCTCGGCAAGGACTTGGACTGGAACGGCTCCGGCATGCACTCCAACTTCTCGACCAAATACATGCGCGAAGTCGGCGGCAAGGACTACTTCGAGAAACTCATGGCCGCGTTCGACAAATACAAGAACGAGCACATCGCCGTTTACGGCCCGGACAACCACCTCCGCCTCACCGGTCTCCACGAGACCCAGTCGATCGACAAGTTCAGCTACGGCTTGGCTGACCGCGGTGCGTCCATCCGCATCCCGCACAGCTTCGTCAACAACGGCTACAAAGGCTACCTCGAGGATCGCCGCCCGAATTCGCAAGGCGACCCCTACAAGATCGCCAGCCGCATCCTTCAAACGATCGCCACGGTCCCGACCGGCAAGGCGCCCGCCAAGAAGGGCAAATAATCCACCGCTCAACAAAAACGCCGTCCGTTCACGCGGGCGGCGTTTTTTTATCTTCAGCCGCGAAGAGCGTTCGATTTCCGGCTTGTTGAAGCGTCCATCTTTTTTCAAAAGCTCTGCCTGTGAAACCGACCCTCCTCGCCCGCAGCCCGCGAATTTCCGCCGCTCCCGCCCTGTTTTTTGTGATCGGCTTCTGCCTTCTGGCAGAAATGTCATTTTCAGCGGAGCCGCTTCGAATCGGCGTGGCCGGGCGGGAGCCCTTCGCCAGCGGAGGAAAAGTCCCCGATGGCGTCGTGGTCGACATCTGGGAAAAAATTGCGGCCGACAACCATTGGACCTTCGAGTATTTCCCTTTTTCGAGCATCGAGGAGGGCTTGAACGCCGTCTCCGGCGGCCGCATCGACATCCTCGCCGGAAGCACTCCGATCAAACGCTCCAACCTCGAACGCGTGGAATTTTCGCAACCCTATTTCCACTCCGGCCTGCAAATTTTGATTCCGGACAAGCCAAGAGCCTCTGCGCTGCGGCTTCTCGGCAATCTGGAGGAGTTGTTGCATCTCGAGATTTTCTGGATCGTCTCCGCCTGCGTCATCGGACTCACGGTTTTCGTCTATTGGTTTGAGAGAAAACACAACCCCGACTTCCCGAAGGAACGCAAGGAGGGGATCGCCGAGGCGTTTTACTATGTGGTGACACTCGCCCTGACCGGCAAATCCACCTACAAGGGCTTCCCCGGCGTGCTGGGGCGGTTCGTCATGATCGTCTGGATTCTTCTTGGCATCATCACCGTGGCTTATGTCACCTCCAGCATCACCAGCGCGATGACGGTTGAAAAACTCAAGAGCCGAATCGCGGGCCCGCAGGATTTGACGGGGAAAACCGTGGCGGTCGTGAGAAATTCCGACGCCGCGCAATTCCTCGCCGAGAAAGGAATCACCCTCATCGAGGCGCCCACTTTCGAAGACGCCGTCGCCGCCCTACTCGCCGGCAAGGCCGACGCCCTCGTGGACGATGCCGCCGTGGTCCAATCCCTCGATTACAAAAAACCCCAAGTCCCCGTCTCCACAGTCGGCCCGGTTTTTTCGAAGGTGAATTTCGGCTTCGCCTTTGGGATCGGCAGCCCGCTCCGCCTGCCGTTCAACCAATCCCTCCTCCGAATCACCGAAAACGGAGATCTCGCCTCAATCCTCGCCACCTACTTCGGCCCCGGACGCCAGGATTGAAAACGGGAGCAGCCGCGTTCCATCCAAATTATTGTCCTGATTATTGATAGCCCCTGGCCTCGAGCTCGGTTGTCAGCCGATCAAGAGTTTCATTAATATCATTGTGTGCAGAATGCTCGCTGCCACCGCCGTTGTCCTACTTGAAGAGGAGCGCGTTGAGTGTTGTTCGATGTAGAGGTTGCCCTATCGAATCTTTTCGCGGATCAGCGCCATGGCTTCCTCGATCCGGGCTTTCAATTCGGGCGGTGGATCTTCTTGGAGGGCGGCTTGGTAATTTTCGAGCGCTTGGTCGGGAAAGCCGTGCTTGGCCCAAGCTTGGCCGAGGTGGATGTGGAGGCTGCCGAGAGGCAGATGGCGTTTTTTGGAGAGGGCGAGGAGTTTTTCAAGGGCCACGACCTCGGTGGCGGGGTCGTTGCGGGCTTGGGCGATGCGGGCTTGGAGTTGGAGAATTTGGGCATCCTCCGGGTGGCGCTCGGCGAGGGTTTGGATTTGCGCGGCGGCCTTGGAAAATGATCCCGACTCGAACAAGGCCAAGGCGTGCAGATAACCAGCCTGCGGAGAGGATGGCATCGCCTTTAACACCTTCCCGGCGGCTTCGCGCGCGGCGGTCCATCGACCCTCCTCCGCAGCGAGGCTGCCCGCGCACAAGAGCACATCGAGGTTTTCGCCATCGAGTTTCTGCGAGGCGGCCATGAGTTGGACGGCCGAGGCGGAGCGTTCGAGGGACTTCATCACCAGCGCGCTCCGGGCGAGGTAAACGGCTTGGTCGCTGGAATCCGAAAACTCCCTCCGCGCCCTTTCGGGTGAGGGCTCTTCGGTTCCCCGACCTCCTCGAACGAAAAGAACGCCGTGGTTATCGATGGCGGCGAGCCGCCAGCCGGGCGAGGCTTGGAGCATTTCCAAGAGGGGCGCGGTGCGACTGGAAAAGCCGGTGAGAACGACGCCGGCAAAGGGCGATTTACGATCCTCCTCCCGCCAATCGACCGGCGAGGCGGCCAAGCGGGCGGCGGATTCGAGGTTCGCGCCGGGCTCGAGTTTTTGCGGAGCGAAAAGCGGGGCGAGAAAAAGCGCGTTCGAGTCGAGGAACACGCGGCCGGGGAGTTCCGAGGCTTTGGTCAAAAGCCCGACCGGTGCAAGCAATCGCGGGTCGCGCACTCCATGCCGACACACGGAAAATCCATTCCACGCGCCCCAAGCCAAAATCAAAATCGCCACAACCGGCAGCAACCGCCTCCCCCAACGCCCCCAACCCCAAGCCAGCCGCGAAACCAAAAATGCTACCACCAAAAGCGAGAGAAAAACCGGCACGGCGGTCCCAGCGGCCCGAAGCGTTTCCGCCGCCAACAGCCCGCCGGCATCATAAGCGCGGGCGACGAGGTAGTCCCTAAGCCCACCTTCGGCAAGCCCATGGCGCGCGGCGAATCCCGAGGCGGCGCGCTGGAGAGTTTCGGCGCGGTCGAAAAAACTCCCCGCCCCTGCGGCGAGCGCGGCGGCGAGGCAGAGCAGGACAAAGGCGAGTTTTTTCACTTGGGATCGAGTCTGGCGATTTGCCAACAACCCGGCGGGCGCTTACGATCCGCCTATGCGTTCACACAAAGTTGTTGGCGTTTTTCTTACTATGGGTCTTTTCGGATTGATCGGCAAAGTCAAAGCCTTGGAGGTCGGCTCGCCCGCTCCGGGCATCACAGCACGGGACCAAAATGGCGCGGAAGTCCGCTTCGCCGACGCCTACGCGAAGGGACCGGTTTTGGTTTTCTTTTACCCCAAAGCCGACACGCCCGGCTGCACGGCGCAGGCTTGCTCGTTGCGCGACGCGTTCGAGAGCCTTCAGGCGAAAAACCTGCAAATCCTCGGTGTGAGCCGGGACACGGCAGAGTCGCAAAAAAAATTCCAAGACCACTACCAACTCCCCTTCCCGCTCATCGCCGACACGGACGGCAAAGTCGCCGAGGCGTTCGGAGTTCCCGCCATGATGGGCGTGCTGCCGGTCACGAAACGCCAGTCGTTTTTGATCAAGGACGGCCAAATCGTCTGGAAAGCCGAG
>CAWUMN010000093.1:0-5492 GCA_963923595.1 uncultured bacterium | reverse complement strand
ATTCGTTATTTTAGAAGAATGAATACCCAGCTGAACTACCACCATCTCCGTTACTTTCTGGCTGTCGCGACGAGCGGAGGGATCACTCCCGCTTCCGCCGCGATCCATGTTTCCGCGCCAACTCTGAGCGCGCAGTTGAAGGAGCTGGAGGCCTTTGTCGGCAAGCCTCTGTTCCGCCGCGAGGGGCGCCGGATGCGGCTCACCGAGGACGGTCGGCTTCTTTTGCGCTACGCAGAGAGGATTTTTGCAACCGGCGACGAAATGGTGGAGGTGCTCAAGCGCGGCAAGTCGGAGGGGCCGGGTTGGGTGTTTCTCGGAGTGGCTGATGGTGTGCCGAAACTTTTGGTGGCGCGCCTGCTCGACCGGGCCTGCCAAAAGGCACCCGGCCTTCAATGCATGGTTCGCGAAGGTTTGCCAGGGGAGCTTTGGAGCGCCCTTGGATCGCATCAAGTGGATCTCGTGATCGCCAACGAGGCTCCACCGCCGAACTTCGGCAATCTTCCACCGGGGCGGCGGATCGGCCGGATGAGCGTTGTTTTCGCAGCCTCAAAAAAGCTGGCAAAACAGTTTCAGGCGAAACCCGATCCGGCCTTGTTGCCGATTCTGGCACCGGCGCGCGAGTCGGTTTTAAGGCGGGAATTGGAGCAATGGTGGGCTTCAAAAGAAATCACTCCGATCATCCGTGCGGAATTCGACGATGCCGCCGCGATGTTCGAGTTGGCGGCCCGGGGGTTGGGAGTGGCGCCGATCCACGAACCGGTGCTGAAGGATGTGTGCAAACGCTACGAACTCGTAGCTCTCCCCATTAAGCCGAAGATCGCGGACGACTTGTTTGTGGTCGGAGAAAAGCGCCGATATGCAGCCGAAGGCGTCGCGCTGCTGATGGATTTGGCTGATGGAATCTTGAAGGCTTGAGGCCTAGGGCGGCTGAACCGCTGGGCTGGCTCAGGCTTTTTCGACCTGCCAATATTCGAGGTCCACAAGTGTATCCCGGCCGAAAATGCTCACGGAGACACGGAGTTTGCCGCGCTCGGGATCGATCTCTTCGACGAGGCCGTTCTGGTTTTGGAACGGACCGTCGGCAACCTTCACCTTGTCGCCAACCTCAAATTGGATTTTCGGCTTGACGGAGTCTTCTCGGTCGCGGATTTGCGCGAGCAGACCCTCGACCTCCTTCGGACGCATCGGTATCGGACGGTCCTTGGTGCCGGCGAAACCAAGCACACCGTTGGTCTCCTTGATGAAATACCAAGTCTTTTCGTTGAGTTGGTTGTTCTCATCGAGCAGGTGCATGTTGACGATGATGTAGCCGGGAAAAAATTTGCGCGTCGTTTCGGTCTTTTTGCCGCGCTTGATTTCTTGGACGCGCTCAGTGGGAATAAGGACCTCGTAAACATGGTCGCCCATTTCCTCGGTCGCGATTCGACGGTCGATGTTTTCCTTCACCTTGGCTTCCTGTCCGGAGAGCACATGAACAACATACCACTGGTCTTTCGGGGCGATGGGCATTGGAAAAAAATAGTCCGGGAGGAGATTCAGGGCTTCGTCAGAAATCCGACGACATTAATTAGGATAAAATCGAAAAACGCGATGTAGCCTCCAAGGATCAACATGGCGACAAGAACCACGACAGTCGAGTCGGTGAGTTCCTTGTAGCGTTTGAATCCTTTTTCATTCTGGTCCCAAGGCCATTGGGCCTTGCCGAGTTCCACTCGGACCTCGGAAGTGAATTTGCGGACTTTGGAAAACATCTTGGTTTTTCTAAAAAGGCGCCACAGGTCAGGAGGGACTCGAACCCCCAACCGGCGGTTTTGGAGACCGCTGCTCTACCAATTGAGCTACTGACCTTTGGATTTAAAAATCCTGCCTGTGGCTATGGGCGCTTAGGCGATGATGTCGGAGACGCGTCCGGCACCCACCGTGCGGCCACCCTCGCGGATCGCGAATCGGATGGTCTTCTCCATGGCGATCGGAGTGATGAGCTCGACTTCCACAGAAACATTGTCACCGGGCATAACCATTTCGACGCCTTCCGGCAATTTCACTGTTCCAGTCACATCGGTGGTGCGGAAGTAGAATTGCGGGCGGTAGTTCGAGAAGAAAGGAGTGTGGCGGCCACCCTCGTCCTTGGAGAGGACATAAACCTCGGCCTTGAACTTGGTGTGGGGCTTGATCGAGCCGGGCTTGGCGATGACCTGACCGCGCTCGATGTCTTCTTTCTTGGTGCCGCGGAGTAGCACGCCGACATTGTCACCGGCTTCGGCGCTGTCGAGGAGCTTGCGGAACATTTCGATGTCCGTGACGGTGGTCTTGGCGGTGGGCTTGAGACCGACGATTTCGACTTCCTCCATTTTCTTGAGGATGCCGCGCTCGACACGTCCGGTGGCGACGGTGCCGCGACCTTCGATGTTGAACACATCTTCCACGGGCATGAGGAAAGGCTGATCTTTCGGACGCTCGGGCGTGGGGATGTATTCATCCACAGCGGCCATGAGGTTGAGGATTTCCTTCTCGTAGGTGGCGTCGCCCTCGAGGGCCTTGAGCGCCGAACCTTTGACGACGGGAATGGTGTCACCAGGGAATTCGTATTTGCTGAGGAGCTCGCGGATTTCCATCTCGACGAGTTCAAGGAGGTCCTTGTCGTCAACCATGTCGACCTTGTTCATGAAAACAACAATCGAAGGAACGCCGACCTGGCGGGCGAGAAGGATGTGCTCGCGGGTCTGAGGCATCGGGCCGTCGGCCGCGCTGCAAACGAGGATCGCTCCGTCCATCTGAGCGGCGCCGGTGATCATGTTCTTCACATAGTCGGCGTGGCCTGGGCAATCGACGTGGGCATAGTGGCGATTGTCGGTTTCGTATTCAACGTGTGCGGTGTTGATCGTAATGCCGCGCTCTTTTTCTTCGGGAGCAGCGTCGATTTCGTCGTATTTGCGGGCCTGTGCCTTGCCGGATTTGGCGAGCACGGTGGTGATTGCCGCTGTGAGTGTGGTTTTGCCGTGGTCAACGTGGCCGATCGTGCCGATGTTGACGTGCGGTTTGTTGCGCTGGAACTGTTCTTTAGCCATCTTGATTGTTGTTTTGGTTTGGTGGGATCGAGGGAAGGTGGAGCCCATGACCGGGATTGAACCGGTGACCTCGTCCTTACCAAGGACGTGCTCTACCGACTGAGCTACATGGGCATCTGGCGGCCGTGGCCGCATCGTTCGCGCGTCGATCCGCGTTATTTATGTCCCCGAAGGATGGAGGCGAGGACGCGACCGCCCGCTCGATTCACGAGCGGTGTGCGTCATCTCCCACAGCCAATGGGAACGGAAAAGCTAGCGGTTCGTTTTTTTGTGTCAAAAACAAATTGGCGCTTTGAGCGAAAGTTGAAACCGGTGGCCAGGAGGATCAACCGCGCGAAACCAGCGAGTGAATTTCCCGGAGCAACGAGGGCGTCGCACCGACGAGCGAGTCGAGCGCTCCGGTGGCGGCCCCTAGTTGGGAAATGGGATTAGTGGTGGCGACGGCAAGGACCGGCATGCCCGCGCGGTGTGCGGCTTCGATACCGGCGTGGGCGTCCTCGATTACAAGGCAATCCGCAGGGGCGAGGGCGAGCTTTTGGGCGGCGAGGAGGAAAACATCGGGATCAGGCTTGCCATTCACCACATCGTCACCACAGGCGACGGCATCAAAAAACTCCCCGAGGCCGGTGGCGGAAAATATCGCCTCGAGGTTTTCGCGCGGCGTGGAGGAACCAATGGCGCGCGGGACCGACTCGGCTCGGAGGGCTACGAGAAGTTCGCGGGCGCCGGGGAGGATTTGGGCCCCGCGCTTTTGGACGAGTGCCCGGTAGATCGACTCCTTGCGATGGGCGAGCTTTTCGATCATCGGGGGATCATCCGACCAACGGAGGATTTCCGAGATGATGACCTCGTTCTTTTTTCCAAAGCCCAGCTTGAAATGGCCCGCAAAAAGCGGCCTCGAAATTTCGTCGGATAGGATTTCCCAGGCCAGCTTGTGCTCGGCGGAGGAATCGATGACCACTCCGTCCCAATCGAAAATCACGCCCTTCATGCCGAGAGGAGACGATGGAGCATTTTGGTGTCCGGATCGGGGCCGACCACGGCAACGGTGAGGCGCGAGGGATCGAGGATTTGGGTGGCGGCTTCGCGGATGTCGTCGGCGGTGACTCGGCGGATTCGTTCGTTCACCACCTCGGGCTCGATGATTTCGCCGTGGGCGAGGATCGAACCGCCGAGGCGCATATTCTGGCTGGAGGCGCGTTCCAGCGACATTCGCGCGGAGCCAATCGAGTATTCTTTGGCGCGGCGCAACTCGGCGGCGGGGATGTTTTTTTTGGAAAGCGACTCGCACTGGGCGAGCACGAGGGCGATGGATTTTTCGAGGTTGCGGCGGTCGAGACCCGCGGAAATGCCGAGGTAGCCGCCATCGTTCAGGGTGAGGATATGAGAGCTCACCGAGTAGCAGAGGCCGCGTTTTTCGCGGAGTTCCTGGAAGAGGCGCGAAGTGGCGTTTGCGCCAAGGACGACATGAAGCAGGAGCGCGGCGTATCGGCGCTCGTCGCAATGGCTAAATCCCGGGAACGCGATGGAGAGCTGGGTCTGCTGAATATCCCGCGCGGCGGTGACGATGCGGGGCGACTTGGCCCCGGCAGGATAAGGCTGGGCCGCCGGGGCCTTGCGGCGGGGCAGCCCCTCGAGCAGGCGGGAAATGGAATCCACGAGACGGTCGTGATCGACCTTGCCGGCAGCGGTCACCACGGTGCTGGCAGCATTGTAGTGGGAAGCGCGGTAAGACCGGAACGCGTCGGCATCCATCGCCTCGATGGTTTGGAGCGTGCCGGTGATCGGCCTCCCGAGCGGATGGCCCTCCCAGAATTTTCCCTCAAGCAATTCCTCAACAAGCGACGCGGGCTCGTCCTGATACATCAAAATCTCCTCAGCGATCACGCCTCGCTCGCGGTCGATGTCGCGCGGCGAGAAACGGGGATTCATGTAGAGGTCGCAAAGCACATCGCAAACGCGCGGGAAATGCTCGGCGGCCGCCGTGGCGTAGTAGCAGGTGCGCTCCTCGGCGGTGAAAGCGTTCATGTCACCCCCCACGCCTTCGATTTCCTCCATGATCCGCCGGGCTGATCGGCGCGCGGTTCCCTTGAAGAGCATGTGTTCGATGAAATGCGAGATGCCGTTGAGCTTGGCGGGTTCGTGACGACCGCCCACCGAGGCCCAGATCCCCATGGAGGCGGTTTCGGCATGGGGCATTTCGCAGGTGGCGACGCGCAGCCCGCCTGGGAGCTTGGTGAGCCGGGTTTTATTGGCCATGGGTGCTTGGGTGGTGATTCAGAAAATCTACGATGCGTTTGGCGGTGGATGACGCTCCGCGGCCTGACAAAACAAGATGCCCCGCGCCGGGCACGAGAAATAGTTCCGCAGGCGAAAAACGCGAGGGGTCAGTTGGCGGCTGCACAGCTTTGTCCAATGTCCCAT
>CAWUMN010000092.1:0-5514 GCA_963923595.1 uncultured bacterium | reverse complement strand
GCACATCGACAACATCATCGAGCGTTCAGGTCTGCCCAGCCACACGGTATCCTCCACCCTTTTTGCGCTGGAGTTGAAAAAGCTCGTGCGCCAACGGCCCGGTAGCCATTTCGTAAAAATTTCCTGAGTCGCGAGGGCTGCGGGATTTTTTAGGAAACCTCAGCGCGTGCCCTGCATGGCGGCACCCATCGCTCCGGCGCCCTCCCAAGATTGGGGACGGTTCCAAGGCAAGGTGCCCTCTGCATGGGCGGAGCTTTGCTCATCAAGCGCGCAACCGCCCAAAAAGAGCGAGGCGGCCAAAGCCAAAAGGCTAATTCGTAACATAATCCGATACCACATAGTCGCCGGGTTGAATGTTAAGGCCGCCAATGAGACTGCCCGGAATGATGTCCGCAATGGACGAGGCGGGTTCGACGGAGGTGATGCGAATGCGACCGATGCGCGTGTTTCCACGCTTAACCAAGAGTTCAGAGTTGCTTGAAATTCCGTCCTTGTCGCCGATGTTCAGCACCACAAAGTTCCACGCCTCGTTAACCGCCAGAACGCGGCCGGTGAGTTCGCCGATTTTTTCGAGGCGCTTCTTTTGGGCGAGCTGGTCCTCCAATTCCTTGATGCGGAGTTTTGATTTATCGATGTTGGCTGTGAGCTGGGTATTGATGGTTTTTTGCTCCTCGACGGCACTTCTGGCTTCGTTGAGTTGCTGCTGGACCGGCTCGTTCTGCAAATCAGTAAATTTCTGGGTAATATCGTCTTTGAGCTTGGTCACCGATTCAACCTTGGATTTTAGGCTTTCGATTTCGACATTGGCCGCCATCAATTTTCCCTTGGCATCGACGCTCTCGGATTCCTTCGATTCGACTTCCGATTTGAGTTTATTGACTTCGGCTTGGGTCGCTTCGGTTTTTGCCGTCCATTCTGCGACCGACTTTTGAGATTCCGCAAGCTTGGCATTCACCTCTTCGAGCGTCTTCTTGGTCTTGTCCCCTTCAGATTGTGTGGCTTCGAGGGTGGCTTTCGTCTCAACGAGTTTCACTCGATTGATGACCCCGACAAGTGCCGCTAGGAAAGTCAGAACTATTGTGACGATGGTAAAAATTTTGGCCATTAAATGGAGGAGTCGGCGGGCGCTAGTTAGTAGGCAGGATGGTTAGGCAGGACAAGCGGGAAAATTGTTTTTTTGAGTAGCGGCAGGCGCAAGGAGCGCGCTTCATTCCCCCAAGTCCTCGTCATCGGCCGAGGTGCCTTTTTTATAGGTGAGGCCGCGAAGTTTGCCTTCGATGAAAGAATCAATGTCGCCATCCATCACGGCCTGGATGTCACTCGTCTGGACTCCCGTGCGGAGGTCTTTGACCATCTGGTAGGGCTGGAAGACATAGCTGCGAATCTGGTTTCCCCAGGCCACATCGCCCTTCTCGCCATATTGGCGATCGATCTCGGCGCGTTTTTTGTCGTTCTCGATCTGGAAAAGTTTCGCCTTCAGCATTTGGAGGGCCATCTCGCGGTTGCGGCCTTGGCTGCGCTCGGCCTGGCAGGCGACGACGATGCCGGACGGAATGTGCGTGAGGCGCACGGCGGTTTCAACCTTGTTCACATTCTGCCCGCCTTTTCCACCTGCTCGAAAGGTATCGAGCTTGATGTCGGCCTCGTTCACCTCGATCGGCACATCCTCGATCTCGGGAACAACATCCACGCCGGCGAAAGAAGTGTGGCGGCGTTTGTTCGAGTCGAACGGAGAGATGCGCACGAGCCGGTGGACGCCGCGCTCGGTCTGCAAATACCCGTAGGCGTTCTCGCCAGTGACATGCAGCGTGGCGGATTTGATGCCCGCCTCGTCGCCGAGCTGGATGTCGGTGATGGCGAACTTCAGCCCGTGGCGTTCCATCCAGCGTTGATACATTCGCAAAAGCATATCGGCCCAGTCGCAGGACTCGGTGCCGCCCGCGCCGGCATTGATCGAGAGAAAGGCCGAGCAGCCGTCATACTCGCCGGAAAGCAGCGCCGTGATCTCGAATTTATCAAGATCCTTGGAGATCGCTTCAAACTCCGCCAAAACCTCGGCTTCGGCTGTGGCCCGATTTCCCGGAGCCTCCTCGGCGGCGAGTTCGCGCAAAACCTCTAGGTCCGCCGCGCGCGACTCGAGCGCCTGCATCGGTTGAATTTTTCCGCGAAGCGTGGACACCTCGGCAACATCGCGCTGGGCGCGCTCGCGGTTGTCCCAAAAATCCGGCGCCGTCATTCTCGCCTCGATTTCGGCGAGGCGTTGGTTCAATGCGGGCAAGTCAAAGAAACCTCCGCAACGAGGCCAGGCGGGCCTGTAAGGCGGAGGTGTCCAAAGTTTGAAGATCGAAACTCATCGGAAAGGCGGCAAGCTATCAGCGCACGCCGGAGGGGCAAACGAAATCAAGGCGCCGCAGGAGCCACCTGCACCGCCTGAGCTCCGGCGGCAGCCGGGCCATCGAGTCGGAAAATCTGCTCGTCGGGTTTCATCACGCCGATTTTGTCACGCGCGATGATCTCCACATACTCAGGGTCGTTCTTGAGGAGATGCACCTCGCGCTCGCGCTGGTCACGATCGAGTTCCTGCGCCTGCAGGATGGCGCGCTTCTCGTCCAGCTCGGCCGCGAGCGAATTGTAGCGCGACCATTCGGGGTAGAACGCCGCAGCGATCAGCAACACCAGCATGAAAAGAATCACGCCGACGATGAGACGGTTGGCCTGGTGCCAAACCTCGGGATTCCGGCGGCGTCTGGTGCGGAGCTGTTGCACGGACATTCCCATACCCGAGGATTTCGCGATTTCCAATAAGGAGTTTCAACCTCGCGCGCTTGGGCGGCACATTTTCTAGTGTGCGCGAACGGCCCATCTGCTAAATGCCCACTCGTTGCCGTGAAAGTCTCCGACCTCCGCGAAATCCTTCAATATGTCCCGCTATTCCGCGAACGCATTTTCGTGGTCGCCGTCGATGGCGAGGTCGCGGCCTCCGAGAATTTTCCAAACCTCCTGCTCGATCTCGCGGTCCTGCGCTCTCTGAGCATCAAGGTCGTCCTCGTTCATGGCGCGAGCCACCAGATTCAGCAACTCGCCAAACAACGCGGCATCGCGATTACAAACTCCGACGGCATTGGCATCACCGACCACGACACGCTTCAAGTCAGCATCGACGCCGCCATCCGTCTCACCAACGAGATCATGGAGGGCCTCAGCTCGGTCGACCTCCGCGCCGCCTATATCAACGCCATTATCGCCCACCCCGCCGGCATCATCTCCGGAGTGGACCAGCAATACACCGGCAAGATCGAGCGCGTGGATGTGAAGGCGCTCAAGCTCCTGCTCGACGAGGGTATCATCCCCGTCGTGCCGCCTCTGGGTTTCGACGGCGAGGGCCGCACCTACCGCGTGAACTCCGACAGCACCGCACTCGAAGTCGCCGTGGAACTCAATGCCGCCAAGATCCTCTACCTCGCGCCCGGCCACACATTCGCCGCCACCACCGCGATTCCCCGCCAACTCTCGATCCCCGAGGCGGAGGAACTCGTCAAAAAACGGAAGTCCGATTTCGCGCCCGGCATCATTTCGAAGCTCGAAAACAGCGCCGGCGCGTGCCGCCAGGGCGTCGCCCGCGCCCATGTGCTCGACGGCGGGGTGAACGAGGCCCTGCTCAGCGAGATTTTCAGCCACGAGGGCATCGGCACGATGGTCTACTCGAACGAGTATCAGCAAATCCGCCGCATCTTCAAAAAGGATGTCCGCTCCGTGATCTCCCTCATCCGCCAGTCGGTGCAAAATGAGGAACTCGTCCGGCGCTCGCGCACCGAAATCCTCGAATGCCTGAACGACTACTGGCTATTGGAAATCGACCGCACGCCGGTCGCCTGCGTGGCCATGCACCTCTACCCTGAACAAGCCGCCGCCGAACTCGCCTGCCTGCATGTGAGCAAAGCCCACGAGAACCAAGGCTACGGCCGCAAGCTCATGGCCTTCGTCGAAAACCTCGCCCGCGAGAAAGGCGTGAAAACCCTCTTCGCGCTCTCCACCCAGGCGTTCAACTACCTTCAGCAAAAAGGCGGCTTCACCGCGGCCGATCCCTCCGCGCTCCCACCCACGCGCCTGAAAAAATACGAAGCCAGCGGACGCAACTCCGTCGTTCTGGTCAAGACCCTCCGGGCCTGATGAACAGCCTCGCTCTGGCGATCGACGCCGCAGTCATCCTCGCCTACTTCATCATCATTGTCGGCATCGGGCTCTACGCCGGTCGCAAAAACGACACGCTTCAAGAGTTCGCGCTCGGCGGCCACAAAATCCCCTGGTGGGCCGTCCTCGCCTCGATCATCGCGGCCGAGACCAGCGCCGCGACATTTCTCGGCACACCCGCCGAGGGCTACAAAACCCTCGGCTTCGCCTACGCCCAACTCGCCATCGGCACCATCCTCGCCCGCATCATCATCGCCTACCTCTTCATCGCCCCGTATTTCCGATTCAAGGTCCAAAGCATCTACGAATACCTCACCCTCCGCTTCGGCCCTCGCACGAAGGACATGGCCAGCGGCATCTTCCTCCTCGGCCGCGTGCTCGGCATCGGAGTGCGGCTCTACCTCGGCGGCGTCATACTCGTCGTCATCTGGCGCTACCTTTTCCCCGGAGCCGAGATCACACTCTGGACCTACTTCTGGGGCATCGTCTTCGTCACCGCCGTCACCACGCTATACACCGCCATCGGCGGCATCAAGGCGGTCGTCTGGACCGACCTCATCCAAGCCTGCCTCATGTGCGGCGCCGTGGTTTTCGCCATCTTCGCCATCCTCGGAAAAATCCCCGGCGGCCTCGCTACGGTTGACTCCATGCTCGACGGTCGGAAAGTCGCGATGTTCCAAACCGGCTGGGAGGCGGCGAAGCCCTTCGGCGAGGCGCTCAAGGCCATGCTGGAAAATCCCTACACGATTCTCGCGGCGCTGCTCGGCTCGACATTCCTCACCATGGCCACTCACGGCACCGACCAAGACATGGTCCAACGCATGCTTACCGCCGAGAACATCAAGAAAAGCCGATTCAGCCTGATCCTGAGCGGGTTTGCGGACATCCCCGTCGTCCTCGCCTTCCTCGCCGTCGGCATCCTCCTCTGGGTCCACTACCAATGCTCGCCCGACCCAAGCCTCCCTGCCGCGCACAACGAAATCTTCGCCCACTACATCGTCCATGAAATGCCCGTCGGCATCCGCGGCCTCATCGTCGCCGGCGTCTTCGCCACCATGATGGGCTCCACCTCCGCCGCCCTCAATGCCCTCGCCACCTCGTTCATCCGCGATTTTTACCAACCCTACTTCAACAAAACTTCCACCGACTCCGAGTCCATCCGCGCCGCCCGCACCGCCACCACCGTCTTCGGCGGGCTCATGATCCTCATCGCCACCGCCGCAGCCTACGCCGTGCTCGAGACGAACATCACCATCATCCCCCTCGCCCTCGGCGTTCTCGGCTACGGCTACGGATCCCTGCTCGGCATCTTCCTCCTTGGAG
>CAWUMN010000091.1:0-5522 GCA_963923595.1 uncultured bacterium | reverse complement strand
ATCAAATCGCTGAAGCATTCGATGCAGGTGGAGAGGGAATTTCAGAGAGCGGAGGTGCGTCTGCTGCGCTCGCAAATGAACCCTCACTTCCTTTTCAACGCCCTCACAACGATCATGGCGGTGCGCAGAGATGAGGCGAAAGTGGAACTCGTCACGCAATCCCTCGCCGATTACCTGCGCTTCACCTTGCAGCAGGAGCAGGAGGCGCAAAACGAGGTGGCGGCGCATCCGCTTGGTGACGAACTCGCCGCCTTGGAAAACTACTTGCAGGTGGAGAAGGCGCGCTTCGGCGACGATCTGGACTGGAGCATCGAAGCGGAGGAGGACGCGCGGCAAACTCTCGTCCCATCGGCCTTGGTGCAACCCTTATTGGAAAACGCCATCAAGTATGGACAGGAAACTGGGCCGCGACCGCTGCGCGTCTCGATCACAGCCAAGGTCGGGTGGGACCATCTACAAATCGAGGTGTGCAACTCGGGCCATTGGGTTGAGCGCGACCCGACGCAGGCAGGCGGCGTGGGACTGGCGAACCTGAGGCGGCGGCTGGAATTAATCTACGGCCACGCCGCTTCGCTGGACATCCGCCACAACCCGTCCACAGTCACGGTGTGCGTATCGCTACCCGCCCGTCACTAACCGTGAATCCGAGCACCCTCGATCGCGCACTCCGCGCCGTGCTGGTGGATGATGAGCCTGCGGCACGCATGCACTTGGCGGAACGACTCGCTGCACATTCCGGCATCGAAATCGTCGGCGAGGCCGACCGCGCGAAATCCGGCATCGACTTGATTCATCGAGTCAAGCCCGATGTCGTCTTTCTCGATGTGCAGATGCCCGGCGGCACGGGATTTTCCCTGCTCCCCCACCTCAGTGAGATCACCCCGACGCCAGAGGTGGTGTTTGTGACGGCCTACGACAAGTATGCCCTGAAAGCCTTCGAATCCAACACGCTCGACTACCTCACCAAGCCGGTGAGTCCACGCCGCCTCGCGATCACCATTGACCGTTTGCAAAATCGCCTTCTCTCTCCCAAGCAATCCACAACGAGCGAATTGAAGCCAAGCGCACCACCGCGCCCACTGGAAATACGGGACCTCGTCCTGCTTCGGGAAAAAGCCTCCCTGCGCATGGTCGAGGCGGGCGAAATCTGCGCGGTAGAAGCCGACGCAGACTACACACGAATCTTCTTGGCCGATGGAAGCAATGCCTTCATGAGAAAACGCATCGGGCAATGGGAGGCAGACTTGCCATCACCGCCCTTCCTAAAAATCAGCCGCCGCCTGATGCTGAACACTCAACGCATTAAGGAAATCGCGTCAAACGACCGCGAAAGCGCAAAAATTCACATCGAAGGAGTGGCGAGCCCGCTCGGCGTCAGCCGCATCGAGCTACGCCGACTCCGAAGCGCCATGCCCGCTTCCTGAACGAAAAAGCGGCCTCCTGATTCGTTGGCAGGGCATCGATTCTCGCGCAGCAGCCCCAAACTCAACTTTCCCACTGAAGTGGATCGCTGCAAAAGCTACCAAAAGCACACTGCTTCGGCTTGGCAAACGAAGTCTCTCTGGTAGCGTCCCACCCATGAAAAGCAAGGCGCTTGGCGAGGCCATCTGGATTCTCGGTTTTTTTGCGGCGGGATGGCTTATCACCTTGGCGCTGGCGCCGATGGTTTCATTTCTTTTCGCGGCCCTGTTGCTTTTCACCTTCTACTTTTTCCGCGATCCGGAGCGCGTCGCGCCGGAGGGCGACCACATTGCCGTCTCCCCGGCGGACGGCGTCGTGACCACCATCGACGAGGTGGAGGAGACGGAATTTTTGAACAAAAAGGTCCGCCGAATCGGGATTTTTCTCTCGGTGCTGGATGTTCACATCAACCGCGCGCCGCTAGCTGGCGAGGTGACCCATTCCGAACCGAAGCCTGGCAAATTTCTCGACGCGCGCGATCCGAAGTCGTCGTTTCTGAACCAAAGCCGCACTTGGGTTTTCTCGGGTCCTGTGGCGACGGTGATGGTGAAACAAATCACCGGGGCGATCGCCCGGCGCATCTGCCCTTGGGCAGTGGTGGGTGACAAACTCGAGCGCGGCGAGCGGTTCGGCATGATCCGGTTTGGCTCGCGCACCGAGATGTTTTTTCCTCTGGAGGCGGAGGTTTTGGTCAAGGTGGGTGACAAAGTGCGCGGCGGCGAGACGCCGGTGGCGGAGTTTTCGCGATGAGCCAGCAACATCCATCCGAGCCGAAAATCTACCTCCTGCCGAATCTGATGACGGCGGGCAACCTTTTCTGTGGCTTTGCTGCGACGCTTCGTATTTTCGAGGCCTCGCTCCTCGCCGCACAGGGTCAACCGACCGGAATGCTCTACCACGAAGCGATCGCCTTTATTCTTGGGGCCTGCGTTTTTGACCTCCTGGATGGTCGCCTGGCGAGACTCGGCGGCCATGAGAGCCCATTCGGAAGGGAGTTCGACTCGCTGGCAGACATTGTTTCATTCGGCATCGCACCGGCTTTGTTGGTTTATCAAATCGTCCTGCGGGATTTTCAGCGCTCGGGTTGGTTGATTGCGTTTTTCTTTTTGCTGTGCGGCGGGCTGCGATTGGCGCGCTTCAACTGCATCGCCGCCGCGAACTCGGACAAACCGGAAAAGGATTTTCAGGGCTTCCCGATTCCCGCCGCCGCCGGCCTGATCGCCTCGCTCACTCTGTTCATGCTGTGGCTTCGGGAGGATGAGCGGAGCATCGGATCGTGGAAATACGCCCTCCCTGTGCTTTTGATTTTCCTCTCTTTCATGATGTTCAGCCGCGTGAAATACCCGAGCTTCAAGAGCTTGAACTGGCGCACCCAGCGTTCTCTACCGGCATTTCTCGGCCTGATCATCCTGCTGGCCTTCACGGCGATGAATTACTACTGGATGCCGGCAGTCCTGTTTGTCGGATTTTTGATTTACGGCTTCGTGCGCCCCTTCATCTCGAAGGCGATTCGCAAGGAAATCGAGGCCGAACCGCACGACGAAACAGAGACGCCGGTGAGCTGAAAATGGCTTCTGTGGTATCAACCACAGAGGACACAGAGAGCACGGAGGAGAAGTTGTGAGTCAAGGCAGGTTGGCGCGGTTCGTTCGGGAGAGAAATCCCTCCATCGCTTTCCAGGCCGCGGGCCAGTCGTTGATACGAACAGCCAAAGCACACTGCAATCGATAACCCTCCGCGTCTTTGGCTTGGATCGACTCGGAAATGATGCGACGCGCCGTGACATGGTTTTGCTGGGCCAGGTAGTAAGCCACGCTTTCCGCCAAGCCTGACGGAGCCTCCCTGGCGGCGAGTTGCTGTGCCGAAAGGTTCGGCAGGCCGAGGTCGATCGTGTATCGTTTCCGAGTTGCTTCGACGGCTTGCTGGAATTCTTTTTTGGCGAGCATTTGGCGGACTCGCAGGCCCCACGCGGCATCCTCCCAGTCGGGATTTTTCGCGAGGAATTTTTCCAACGACTCCTTGTTTCCCCGATTCCACCAAGTCTGCAGAAATTTCTGCCGTCCCGGGCCGTCGAGGCTGGCGAGGAATTCCTTGTTCGAGGCGCTCTCTTCGATTTTTTCGGGAGGGGCATTTCCGATCCAAATCATCCAAAGCCCCGGGGACATGCGCGCACACTGCTCAAGGATCGGGAGCATTTCGGGGTGCTGGCGCGCCTGGCCGAGCATGCGGCCGTAGAGTTCCTCGGGATTAGAATACGCCCCGCCCTTTTGGATGCGAAGGTGCCGTTTCATCGACTCGACCCAAAGTGCGGCGGTGCGTTTGGGGTCGTCGCCGAGCCAGAGCATTCCTTGATCGAAAACCAGCTTCGAGCTTACGGGATTCAGCGAGCGCTCGGCGGCGAAAACGGCGTCCGCCACAATCGGATTCCCGCCATTCTTGATCTCGCGGTATCCAAGCTCGCGGTAGAGACCGCCGGACATCGGCGAGAGCGGAATCTCCGACCGGGCGAGATTGGCGGCATCGTCGAAATGCCCCTTCTCCGCTAGTTGGCGCATTTGATTCACCGCGATGGCGGCCCGGTAGGGAGGAAACGGAACTTCGCCGAACCACTGCGAGCGGATCAGCAAGAGACCAAGCGCGAGGCAACCGGCTCCGCCAGCGCCGAAGATCAGGCGCTGCGTCCACCAGGATTTATTGCGCTCCGTGCCGGTGGGGGCGGGATTGCCAAACGCCAGGCCGGCCAGGACGAGAATCCACCAACCAAGCTCCACGCGATGGATCGGCACATCGACCACCGCGTGCAAAATCGCCGCCAGCGCGGCAGCGATCATTCCCCAGCGAAGGGGCCAGGTTCCGCTCTTGCGGAATGGCAGCATGTCGCGAATCAAAAGCACCAAAAGCGCAAAGGCACAAAACACGAACCCCAGCCCCGACTCGCACGCCACCATCAGCCAATCGCTCTCGGGGTGGATCGGGATCGCCTCGTCGATGCTGGCATCGACATAGAAAGGAGCGACATAGCCGAAGGTTCCCAATCCCGTTCCCGTGATCGGGTAGTCCCGCACAATCCTCACGGAATCCCGAAAAATCTTGGATCGAAAATCCGTGAACGCCTCCCCTGTTTTTTCCAACCCGCCCTCTTGGGCCAACGAGGACGCACCGAAAAACTCGAGCACCCGGTCACGCGCCAGGCTCTCCGTGGAAAGGAAAATCCCAGCCACCAAAAACCCAATCGCCAGCACCGAGACGACCAACGCCGATGAGCGATGCCCCCGGCCCAGCATCGCCAACCAGACCAGCGTCCCCGCAACCAAAAAGACGACGCCGCCGCGCGATGTGGACATGAACAACAGCGTGTAGGAGCAAACGCCCGTCACCAACCCGCCCAGCACAAAGGCCACGGGGCGTTTTTCCGTCCAAGCCGTTCGCACGATGCCGAGGGAAAGAATCGCACCGGTGACGAGAAACGCGGCGGTGTGGTTGCGGTTCGGGAAAAAACCGAAGTCCGGCGGCGCGAAAATATTTTTCGGCATGAAGGGATATTCCCAGCCGGTTTTTTTCGCGTAGATCGCCAAGAGCGCGTAAGCCGCGCAACCCAGCGCGCCAAGGAGAGCGATGTAAATTTTCACCCCTGACCGCACCGGATGGCCGAGCGAGAACAAGCCCACAAGCAGCGCCCCCGCGAGAAGCATCATCCAGTAGATCGTTTCACGGGGAGCGAGGGACACCTGCAAAAGCGGAGGCAAGGCCTGATTTTCCTGCAGGCCAACCCTCCAAGGCGGTGTGTAAAACCACGCTTGAGGCAAAAGCGACAAAGACGCCGCGAGCAACAACCCCCCGCAAAGAATCCAATAGCGCCATGGAACCATGCGGTTCGGAGATAGTAAAATCATCAGCACTCCAGCCACCGAGAGGAAAATCCCCGTCGATCCCTGGCGAATCGTGCCAGCCATGAAAACCCCCGCCAGCGAGGCTAGGACCAGAAAAAACTGCACAACCAACGAACGGAACGGGGGGTAGTCCGGGCTGGAGGAATGTGGTCCGTGTGGCATGGAAAGCAG
>CAWUMN010000090.1:0-5545 GCA_963923595.1 uncultured bacterium | reverse complement strand
CTAAACCCATGAGTAGACTTCCCATCACCAAAACCCCGAAATGCTTCGTCGGTGGTGCGTTCATCCGCTCCGAGAGCGGACGCGTTTATGAGCACAAGGACTCGGCTGGCGCGTTCGTTTGCAATATCCCGCTTTGCACCCGCAAGGACCTCCGCAATGCCGTCGAAGCCGCTGCGAAGGCCGCACCCGGTTGGGCGAAACGCAGCGCCTACAATCGCGGCCAAATCCTCTACCGCATCGCGGAGATGCTCGAATCCCGCGCCGACGAACTCGCCACCGCCTTTTCGCTCACCAACCCGAATGCCACCTCCGCCTCGCGCGAAGTCCGCGCCGCGATCGACCGAACGGTCCACTACGCCGGTTGGACCGACAAATACGAATCCCTCCTCGGCAGCGTGAACCCCGTCTCCACGCCACACTTCAATTTCACCGTCATGGAGCCTATGGGCTTGATCGGCATCCTCGCGCCTGAGGAATCCCCGCTTCTTGGTCTGCTCTCGATGATCCTCCCCGCCATCACCAGCGGAAATACCGTCATCGCTCTCGCTTCGCACAGCCAGCCCTATCCCTCCATTCTCCTCGGCGAAATTCTCGCCGTCAGCGACCTCCCCGGCGGCGTCGTCAATCTCCTCACCGGCACTCGCGCCGACATTCTCCCCACGATGGCCACCCACGCGCACCTGCGCGCCATCTACGCTGCCGCCAACAAATCCGAGCGCACCGAAATCCAGCAGGGCGCCGCGGAGCATGTGAAGCGAACCGTTTTTCTGCCTTCGGAACAACCCATTGACTGGTTCGCGGACGACGCCCAAGGCCTCTACCAAATCCGCCAATTTCTCGAGGCGAAGACCACCTGGCACCCCATCGGAGTGTAAAAATTCACAGCTGGCTTACTCGAGTATTTCCCCAGTCGAATTGGAGAGCCTGAAAAACTCTATAGCGTCACTGACGCAGGACGGAGATCGCTGGGCGATTGGCCGGTGATCTCTTTGAAACGCCGGTTGAATTGCGAGATCGAGCGGAACCCGCAGGAGAAGGCGATCTCGCTCACGCGCAGGTTGGTTGACTCCAGAAGCGTGCGTGCTTTTTCAACGCGGAGGCTGGCGAGGAATTGGGTGAAGGTTGTGCCGATCTTTCGGCGGAACACATCGCTGAAATAGGTGGCGTTCATGTTCGCGATCTTTGCTGCTTCGACGAGCGTCCAATCCTTTTCCAAATCCTCCCGCACCATTCGCAGCAGGCGTTCCACGGCGGGGTAGGCGACCGGTGCGTGCGGAATCGAATCGGCAAATTGCCTGGCGAAAATCTCCACGAGTTGAACGGAGGCGCTGTAGCGCTCGGGATCACTCAAGGCAGTGCTCCGGAGCGCGCGTTCGACTGCAGTCAGGTCAAAGCCATGTCTCTTTGCAAAGCGGTGAAGTTTTTCGAAATTTCTAGGGCCTTTGGCGTCGAGGAAAACCCTCCCGGCGCTCAGGAACGCGACTGTCTCACCCTTGAGCTTCACGGGGATCGTTGTGGAAGTCATGCCGGCGAAGCATTCGGTGGTGTGCGGTTTTCCGCATGCGGCGTCTTGCATCGCGGCATGCGTGTCCTGGCAGACCTGACAAGTCGCGTCGTTGGTGTCCATCAATCGGCAAAATGGCGGCGCACCCTCCACGATGCGGAATTCACCCGGGGCCGCGAGGTCGAGGTGCAAGCCGGTCGCCTCCTCAAAAGCGGAGCGGAACTCCCGGTAGAGGCGGTTTTCCAGAATCGTAATGTCGGGTTTTCGGCCCATGTCGCGATGCGTTGCGAGATTAGGGCGATTTCCAAAAATTTGCACAGGGAATCCAAAGCCATGCGCAGACGGGAGGGAGGGAGCTGCCTAGGTTTTTGGTGACCTAGATGAACTGGCACCCGTTTCCATGAGCGTTCTTTACCTCACGATTTTCGTCAGCGTGATGCTGGCCGTCTTTTTCGTGGCGGGCTTCGTCTACCACCACAACTTCTCGGGCGGCGATCCGATGCGGGACAGCCTCCTGCCGTTCAAAAAGGAAAAAACCAATCCCGTCCGCGCGGCGGTTCCGCGCGAATCCAAGGACATTCCATGACAACACGGACAATCGAATACAACGACAAGGTGGTGCGGCAGTTTATGCTGGCATCCGTTTTCTGGGGCGTAGTCGCGATGCTCGTCGGCGTTTTTATCGCTGCGCAGCTCAGCTGGCATGTTCTGAACTTCGACACCTCGTGGCTCACCTTCGGCCGTCTGCGGCCGCTGCACACGAATGCCGCCATTTTCGCATTCGTCGGCAACATGATTTTCGCCGGCATTTACTACTCGACCCAGCGGCTCGTCCGCACGCGGATGGCCTCGGATTTCCTCTCGAATATGCATTTCTGGGGCTGGCAGCTCATCATCTTGGCCGCCGCGATCACGCTGCCGCTGGGCTTCTCGCGCGGCAAGGAATATGCGGAACTCATCTGGCCCATCAACATCGCTGTGGTGGTGATCTGGGTTGTCTTCGCCATCAACTTTTTCTGGACCCTCGCGGTTCGCAACGAGAAGTCGCTCTATGTCGCGATCTGGTTCTACATCGCCACGATCATCACGGTGGCGATGCTCTACATCGTCAACCACCTCCAGTGGCCGACCGGTCTTCTCCACTCCTACCCGATCTTCGGCGGCGTGCAGGATGCGCTCGTCCAATGGTGGTATGGACACAACGCCGTCGCGTTCTTCCTCACCACGCCGGTGCTCGGCATCATGTATTATTTCCTGCCGAAGGCCGCCGAGCGTCCTGTCTACAGCTACCGCCTCTCGGTTGTCCACTTCTGGTCCCTCGTCTTCATCTACATCTGGGCCGGGCCGCACCATTTGCTGAACACCGCCCTGCCCGAGTGGCTGCAAACGCTCGGAATGATTTTCAGCCTCATGCTCTGGGCGCCCTCTTGGGGAGGAATGCTCAATGGTCTGCTCACCCTCCGTGGCGCCTGGCACAAACTCCGCACTGATCCCGTGCTGAAATTCTTCGCGGCGGGAGTGACCTTTTACGGCATGTCCACTTTTGAGGGGCCGCTCCTCGCGATCCGGTCGGTGAATGCTATCTCGCACTACACAGATTGGACGATTGGTCATGTGCACTCTGGGACGCTTGGCTGGAACAGCTTCATGGCCGCCGGCATGTTCTACTGGCTCGCTCCGCGCCTCTGGAACACGAAGCTCCACTCGGTCCGACTGGCCGATATCCACTTCTGGCTCGGGATGGTTGGCATCCTGCTCTACATTGCCTCAATGTGGGTCTCGGGCATCACTCAGGGCCTGATGCTCAATGCCGTCACGCCCGAAGGCGTGCTGGCTTATCCGAATTTCCTCGAGGTGGTGAACTCCGTTCGCCCGATGCTCCACATGCGGGTGCTGGGTGGCGGGTTGTTCCTCTTTGGCTTTTTGCTGATGTGCTACAACCTCTGGCGCACCATCCGCTCCGGCAATCCGGGCACTACCACGATTGAGGTGGAGATTCCCGACAAGCCGCCAAAGGAGGGGCTCACGCTGGCCGCGAGCATTTTCAACGCTCCGGTTCTCTACTCGATCCTGCTGGTGTTTTTCGGCTGCACCTGGGGATTCGCCAAGGGTGGCATGAGCACCATGGCCTTCGTGCTTTTGGTCGAGACGATGCTCGTGGCGATGATTCACATGGGCATCGCGGGCGTGAAATGGGGACAGTGGTATGAGCGTCTCCTCGAAAGCTGGCTTCCATTCACCGTTCTCACCTTCCTAGCCGCAGTCGCGGGTGGGGCGATCCAGATTCTGCCAACCGTTTTTTCGAAGGAGGCGGTGGCCTCGAACGGTCCTATGCAGCGAGTCTACACACCGCTCGAACTCGCCGGGCGCGACATCTATGTGCGAGAGGGCTGCTACAATTGCCACAGCCAGATGATCCGCCCGCTTGTCGGCGAAGTTCTCCGCTACGGCAAGAGCGGGCAACTCACGGAGTCCATCTATGACTTTCCGTTCCAGTGGGGATCGAAGCGCACCGGCCCCGATCTGGAGCGCGTGGGAGGAAAATACCCGAACCTCTGGCACTTCCAGCACATGCTGAATCCGCGGACCACCTCGATCGGCAGCAACATGCCGGCCTACCGGTGGCTCTTTCACCAAAAAACCGACATCGCCGTGCTCCCGGACAAAATCGATGTGCAGAGGAAAATGGGCGTTCCGTTCGAGCCGATGACACCCGCCCAGATCAACGAGGCCTGCCTCTCGCAGGGGCAGACAATCGTGGACGACCTCGCGAAGAACGACATCAAGATTTCTCCGGACAAGGAAATCATCGCCGTCATCGCGTATCTCCAGCAACTCGGCAAATCCGCGCCGCCCGCCAACCCGTAGGAGGCCCGCCATGTTCGAACAACTCCACCTTGCCGAAATCAGCCGAACGGTCGGCATCATCGCGTTCTTCGTCAGTTCCGGTGTTTTCGCGTTTGTCGTCACCCTCGCTCTCCGCGCTCCGTGCGAAAAGATCGACCACCTCGCCAACCTGCCTCTCGAAAAGGAACCCAAGCCATGAACAACAAGCCCGAGAAATCCGGAGAAATCGAAATCCGCCCGCACATCTACGACGGCATCCAGGAATTTGACCAACGCCTGCCGAACTGGTGGCTCTTCACGCTCTACGGCGCGATGGTTTTCGCCGCCGCCTACTGGGCCTACTACCACTGGACCGATCACATGAAACCCGGCTACCAGCGGGTGGAAAACCAAATCGCGGAATTGCAAAAAGCCGCACTCGCCTCGGGGGCCGCTCCCACCGATATGCAAATCTGGAAACTCAGCCAGAATCCCGAGGCGGTCGCCGCTGGAAAGGCCACCTTCGGCACCAACTGTGTCGCCTGCCACGGAGCGGATCTCAAAGGCGGCATCGGATTCAACCTCATGGACACCGAGTGGGTCCACGGCGGCAAGCCGGCTGAGATTTATAACACGGTGATGAAGGGAGTGACTGAAAAGGGCATGCCCACCTGGGCGCCGGTCCTGGGCTCCACTCGGGTGGCCGATGTCGTCGCCTACATCATCAGCCAAAACAAATCCATCCCCGAGCCGAAGGAATAGCCGACAAGAATTCATGAAACAGAAGGCCCCGATCCGCGACAGCGTCACGACCATCAACCAGGATGGCTCGCGCTACTTCGTGCATCCGGCCGATGTTCGCGGGTTTTGGACTTTTTTCCGGCGTTTTTCCGGCTTCGCCTTGATCGCCGTCTACATCCTTCTGCCGATTGTGAAGGTGAATGGAGCGCCGGCGGTGTTTTTGGACATCTTCCACCAGCGGCTCCATCTCTTTGGCCTCAACTTCATGTTTCAGGATCTCTGGCTCCTGTTTTTCCTGATCACCGGGCTGGGGTTCGCGCTGTTTTTTGTCACCTCGCTGTTCGGCCGTTTATGGTGCGGCTGGGCGTGCCCGCAGACTGTTTTCCTCGACCATGTCTTCCGGCGTGTCGAGCGCTTGATCGATGGCGACGCGGCCTCGCGCCGGAGATTGACTGATGCCCCGCTCGCCGTTGG
>CAWUMN010000089.1:0-5645 GCA_963923595.1 uncultured bacterium | reverse complement strand
ATTGTAGATCCACTGGAGGTTGTTCAGAACGCGCTGATTCCGGTCGGTCTGCGCGAATATGCGGTCGATGAAGTCAGGGCCGGGAAGGTGGAGTTGGTCCTTCGAAACGGTCTTCGAAGTGTGTTTAAGCAGGTAGTCGGCTTTGTCGCCGAGCGCGGAAACGATGTTATCGATCATGGTGTGGAATTCCTTAAGAGGCCACTAGTAGAAAACGCGCCCGCCATTGTCGAGCAATTCGGTGTATTTCCAGGTTGCGCCGGGAAATTTGATTGACCGTGCGGGGGGCTTCTGAAAAACCACAGAGCATTCCATGTTTTCTTTTTCTGCTTTTGGAATGGTGTGTGCCGTCTTTCTCGGATGCGTTTGGTGGGTCAGCCGCGATGATCAGGGAGTTTCCTGACTCATGCCTGCGATCCCGTTTTATTTTAAAGGCTGAATGCAACCCTGGATTTGTTTTGAATGGAACACGGCGACGGGGGATTTTTCCGCTCCTCCGCCGACTTCCCTAGCGATCCGCCCTGCCAACCGAGAGGACGAGGAGGTCGTCGGCAAGGTTCTGCGCACGGCGTTCTCGATGGATTCGGCTTGGGGCGATGTGATCCGCCGCTTGGATGAAAGCATGGAGCGCTTCGTCGATGAGGCGTTCGATAAAAGCCGCGAGACGCCCTCGTGCGTGGTGGCCCAGCACGGCTCCCGCATCATCGGTGTCTCGGTGCTGGACGCCGATCCCGATTCATCGAACCACCTCTCGAGCGGGCCAATGATTCTTCACGAATATCGCAACCGCGGACTCGGAAGCGCCCTGCTCGCGGCATCTCTGAATTTTCTCCGCAAGGAGGGACTCGCCAAAGTGCGCGGTGTGACGCGTGCCAACTCCACGGCGGCGCGTTTTATTTACACAAAGTTCGGCAGTCAGCAGGTCGCCTGTAGCCTTGATCCTTTGCAGGTCGCTGCGCGCTGAGCTGGGCAGGGGATTTTTCTCTTTTCACGGCGGGGTTGATGGGGGAAACATCGGGCAAATGCAGGGCCTTTTCGATCAATACGAAACGGAGGGATTTTTCGATGAGATGTTCGAGGCGGATGGCAAGGTCCGCCCGCACTACGAGCGGCTCCTCGGGCGTTTCTCGGACATGGACACCGCCACCTTCGAGCGCAGGCGCGCGATGGCGGAGAGCGCGTATCTCAACCAAGGAATCACCTTCACCGTCTATCGCGGGGACGAAGGCACGGAGCGCATCATGCCGTTCGACCTCGTGCCGCGCATCATCCCGGCCGACGAGTGGCGGCATCTTGAGCGCGGCTTGGAGCAACGCCTCCGCGCGCTGAATCATTTCCTCCACGACATCTACCACGACCAGCAGATCGTGAAGGAAGGCGTCGTGCCGCTTGAAATCATCCGCACCGCCAAACACTACCGGCCTGAACTCGTCGGCCTCGATGTCCCGCGCGGGATTTACATCCATGTCTGCGGCACCGATCTCGTTCGCGGCGCGGATGGAACTTATTTCGTGCTAGAAGACAACGGCCGCTGCCCCTCGGGCGTTTCGTATGTCTTGGAGAACCGCCAGGCGATGAAGCGGGTCTTCCCAAAACTTTTCAGCCGTTACGGTGTCCGCCCCGTCGACATCTACCCGCAGGAACTACTCGCCGCGTTGCGCCATGTCGCGCCGGGAGGAAATCCCGACCCAACAGTGGTCGTCCTCACGCCGGGCATCTACAACTCTGCGTATTTCGAGCACTCATTCCTCGCCCGCGCGATGGGCATCGAGATCGTCACCAGCCAAGACCTCGTCGTTCAGGACTCCCAGGTTTTCATGAAGACCACGAAAGGCCTTAAGCCGGTCGATGTGATCTACCGCCGGATCGATGACGATTTCCTCGACCCGACGGTCTTCCGCAAGGACTCCGTGCTCGGCGTGCCGGGAATCGTCAACGCCTACCGCGAGGGAAATGTGAACCTCGCCAACGCCCTCGGCACCGGCGTCGCCGATGACAAGGTCACCTACTACTATGTCCCCGCGATGATCCGTTTCTACCTCGGCGAGGAACCCATCCTCCCGAATGTCGAGACCTACCTTTCCGCCGTGGATTCCGACCGGAAATACATTCTTGAAAACCTCGAGCAACTCGTCGTGAAGGCCGCGAACGAAAGCGGCGGCTACGGCATGATGATCGGGCCGCATGCGACCAGGGAGGAGATCGAAAAATTCCGCGCCGCGATCATCGCCGATCCGCGCGGCTACATCGCTCAACCGGTGGTGAGCCTTTCCCGCTCGCCATGCTGCGTGGATGGCGGATTCGAGGGACGCCACATTGATCTCCGCCCCTACATTCTCATGGGTGAAAAAACCACCATCATCCCCGGCGGCCTGACCCGCGTCGCCATGCGGAAAGGCTCGCTCGTCGTCAATTCCTCCCAAGGCGGCGGCACGAAGGACACCTGGGTTCTCGACGAAGGGGAGGAACAGTCATGCTAAGCCGTGTCGCCGATTCCTGCTTCTGGCTCAGCCGCTACATCGAGCGCGCGGAGTCGAGTTCCCGCATCCTCGATGTGAACATGCAGCTCGTGCTCGACTTCGAGGCGCTGAATTCCCCGGACTCGAACCAGCAATGGCTGCCGATCCTCGCCACGCTTGAGGACCAGGAGCTTTTTCTCCAACTCCACGACAAGGTCAGCGGCGATGCCGTGATGGAATTCATCACCTTCGAAAAAACCAACCCGAACTCGATCCTGGCCTCCGTGACCCACGCCCGCGAAAACGCCCGCACCGTCCGCGAGCAAATCTCCAGCGAAATGTGGGAGCGCCTCAACCGCCTCTACCTCTATCTCCAAAGCCCCGCCGCGCGCGCCGCCCATCGCGAGAGCCCGATCGGTTTTCACCGCACACTCGTTGAGAACCTCCACTCGTTCCAAGGCATCACCGATGCCACGATGACCCACGGCGAGGGGTGGCAATTCCTCCAGGCGGGGAAATTCATCGAGCGCGCCGATTCCACATCCCGCGTGCTGGATTTCAAATACCATGTCCTCCTCCCGCAGGGTGAAAAAGTCGGCGGCAATATCGATGTCACCCAGTGGATGGCTGTCCTCCGCTCCTGCAGCGCCATGGAGGCCTATTTCAAACTCTCGCACGGCCGCGTGACCAGCTGGGAGGTCGCCGAATTCCTCATCCTCCACGATTCGTTCCCGCGCTCGATCCGCTTCTGCGTGGACGCTCTCGACTCCGCCCTGCACCGCATCTCCGGAACGGACCGCGGACATTTCGAGAACGAGGCGGAGCGTCTCTCCGGCCTCCTCCGCTCGAACCTCGACTTCGCCGACATCGGTTCGATTTTCAAAACCGGGCTCCACCAATACCTCGAGGAAACCCAAATTCGACTGAACGGCATTTCCAACGCTCTCGCGGAGACCTATTGTCGGTGGCTGTGACATCCCGCCCTCCCTCCGCTCTCAGTCTCACGATTCTCGACACCGCCGGCTACGAGCGCCTGCTCAAAAAACTCGCCCGCACCTTCGCGCTCTCGCTCCGCATCCTGCCTGCCTCGATCCGCCCCGCCCTGTCGTTGGCCTACATGCTCGCCCGTGCGTCCGACTCGATCGCCGATGCCGCCACCGCTCCCGCCTTCCAGCGCCTCGCCCTCCTGCGCGCGCTGCCGGATTTCTTTCCCGAAAAAAGTCCAGACCTCGGCCTGACTGGGAATGAGCGTGATTTAGTGGCTCGGCTGCCCGATCTCCTCATAGCCCTCGAAGCCATGCCGGATGCCCCCGAAATCAAGGACGCCTGGCGCATCATCCTGCGCGGACAGATCTTCGACCTCGAACGCTTCGACCCATCCGCCGATGGCGAACCGCCAAAACCTCTCTCTCCTGAAGAACTCGTCGAATACACCCACCTCGTTGCCGGCAGCGTGGGGGAATTCTGGACGCGCCTGAGCTTCCGCCACATTCCCGACTACGCCACCAAGCCCATCGACGAAATGCTCCCGCTGGCGAGGACCTTCGGCCAAGGCCTGCAAATGGTGAACATCCTCCGCGACCGGCGCCGCGATGCCGACTCGGGCCGAGTTTACATCCCCGACGAGCGTTTCTATCCCGAGATGCAGCGTGCCGCCGAACTCCTCGAAGCCGGCGCGGCATACTCCTCCGCCATCAAGCCCCGAGCCCTCCGTGCCGCTTGCAAACTCCCGCTCGATCTCGCCCGCCAAACCCTCGCGCTCGTCGCGGAACACCCCCTCGGCCTGCGCGTCAAAGTCCCCCGCCACAAGGTCTGGATCGCCTTCGCCAAATCCTTCCTCGACTAGACCCAAAAATGCCTGCGCTTTCGCATGGAAATTTTCCCGAAGAGTCCTAGTGTGCCCGCCACTTTCATGAACCCGCCTTCGTTTTCCATTCAGGACGCCGCCGATCTTTACAGCATCGAACGATGGGGCGGGGGATATTTTGGCATCAATGAATCCGGCCATGTCGTCGTCCATCCCAAACGCAACGGCGAGAAGATCGATCTCATGGAGGTCGTCGCCCAGGCCCGCGCGCACAACCTCGCCTTTCCACTGGTGGTGAGGTTCCACGATCTCCTGCGCGACCGCGTGGAGACCATCAACAAAGCCTTCGCCGGAGCCATCGCGGAGGCGAATTACGGAGCGCCCTATCGCGGCGTGTTCCCGATCAAGGTCAACCAACTCCGCGAGGTCGTGGAGGAAATTCTCGACGCCGGCCAGCCCTGGCACTTCGGCATCGAGGCTGGCAGCAAGCCCGAACTCCTCGCCGCGCTCTCGGTCCACACCGACAACGAAAGCCTCGTGATCTGTAACGGATACAAGGACACGAGCTTCATCCGCAGCGCGCTCCTCGGTCGCAAACTCGGAAAAAAAGTCATCCTCGTTGTGGAAAAACTCGAGGAGCTGGCCCACATCCTCCGCGTGTCGCAGGACATGAAAATCGAGCCGATGATCGGCCTCCGCGTCCGCCTCCTCTCGAAGGGCGCGGGCAAATGGGCCACCAGCGGCGGCGAGAACGCCAAGTTCGGCCTCTCCACCGCCGACCTCGTCGAGGCCAGCGACATGCTCCACGCCGCCGGACTCGCCCACTGCCTCAAGCTCGTCCACTTCCATGTCGGTTCCCAGGTCCCTGACATCGGCACCATCAAGCGCGCCGTCCGCGAGGCCGCGCGCTTCTACGCGAAGCTTTCCAAAATGGGCCACGAACTCGGCCACCTCGATGTCGGCGGCGGCCTCGGCGTGGATTACGACGGCTCACGCACCACATTCGACAGCTCGATGAACTATTCGATGGACGAATATGTCCGCGACATCGTCTACACCGTGAAAGAGGTCTGCGACTCCGAGTCCGTCCCGCATCCGGTCTTGGTCAGTGAAAGCGGACGAGCCATCGTCGCCCAGCATTCCGTTTTGATCGTCGAGGCCTTTGGCGCGATCGAAAAAGCCAGCCATGTCGTTATGCCTTCGAAGCCCGCTCCGAATGGCCAACCGAACCTCCTCGCAGACATCCTGGAAATCCAATCGGGACTCTGCATGGATCGCCGCCTTGAGAATTTCCACGACGCCCAGGAAATCCGCGAGCGCGCCCAGTCGATGTTCGACCTCGGCCTGCTCGACCTCCGCACCAAGGCGGGCATCGAGACCGT
>CAWUMN010000088.1:0-5665 GCA_963923595.1 uncultured bacterium | reverse complement strand
GCAGAATTTCAATCTCATGGCCGGGTTGCCGGAGACGACAGGTTTGTTATGAGCCAAATCAAAAAAATCGCGGGCGGCGTTTGCGCGCCGGAGGGATTCGCGGCCGGAGCCACCGGTTGTGGAATCAAAACGGGAAAAGTTGTGCGCGACGACATCGCGGTCGTCTGGTCCGAATCGCCAAGCGTCTCGGCCGCCACTTTCACCACCAACAAGGTCAAGGCCGCGCCGGTTCTGGTTTCGATGGAGCATTTGAAAGCCGGACGCAACCGCGCGGTTGTCCTCAACAGCGGAAACGCCAACGCCTGCACCGGCGCTCAGGGCCTCAAGGACGCCCGTGCCATGGCCGCCGCCGCCGCGAAGTTGCTGGAGCTCGAGTCCAAGGAAATCCTCGTCTGCTCGACCGGCCGCATCGGGGTTTCCATGCCGATGGATCGTGTCGCCAAGGGCATCGCCGCGCTCCAGCCCTCGGGTTCGGGAAGCAAAGCCGCCGCCGCCGCGATCATGACGAGCGATACATTCGCCAAGGAATACGCGGTCGAGGTGAAGACTCCCGCGGGTTCATTCCGGGTCGGCGGCATCGCCAAGGGCGCCGGCATGATCGACCCGAACATGGCGACCATGCTCTGCGTCATTTCGACCGACGCCGCGCTGCCACAGGCAACCCTCCGCAAGGACCTCAAACGCTCGGTCGCGAATTCCTTCAACCGGATCACGATCGATGGCGACATGAGCACAAACGACACGGTGATCCTCCTCGCCAACGGCCTGAGCGGAGTCGCCCCGTCGCTCCCGGTTTTTTCCGAGGCTTTGGACGAGGTCGCCCGCGCGCTGGCCCGGATGATCGTTTCCGATGGCGAGGGCGTTTCGCGTTTCGTCGAGGTCGAGGTTTTGGGGGCGGCGAGTGACAAGGAGGCCCGCACGGCCGCCGAGGCGATTGCCAACTCCACGCTGGTCAAGTGCGCCTGGGCCGGCGGCGACCCGAATTGGGGCCGCATCCTCGACGCGGTCGGCTACTGCGGCGTCCGCATGAACGAAGCGAAGACGGATATTTTTTACGACAAGCTCGCCGCCGTGAAGAACGGCATCGCGACCAAAACCTCGCCCGAAAAACTCCGCGCCATCACCGCAAAGAAGGCGTTCAAGGTCTCGGTGGACCTCCATGTCGGCAAGGGAACCTACTATGTCTGGACGACCGACCTCACCGAGGAATATGTCCGGCTCAATCTCGGCGAATAATGGCTAGAATGACACCCGAGGCCCGGAGCGAGACGCTCATCGAGGCGTTGCCCTACATCCAGGAATACCGGGGCCACACCTTTGTCATCAAATACGGCGGGTCCGCGATGGAGGACGAGCAGGTGGTGGACAAATTCCTGCGCGATGTCGTGTTTCTCGAAGCCGTCGGGATCAATCCGGTTCTCGTTCACGGCGGGGGCAAGGCGATCACCGCGAAAATGAAGGCCGCCGGACTCGTCGCGCACTTCATCGATGGCCTCCGCGCGACGAACGAAACCGCCATCCACATCGTCGAGGAGGCGCTCGACCGCGATATCAATCCCTCGATTGTCCAAAAAATCCAGGACTTCGGCGGCCGCGCCCGGGGTTTCTCCGGCAAGGATGTTTTCGTCGCCCGCAAACTCGAACGCCATGCGGTCATCGATGGCGAGACGATCGATATCGGCTTCGTCGGCGAGGCTGAGGGCGTTCATGCCGCCGCCGTCGCCGAGGCGGTTCACTCCGAAACCGTCCCCGTCATCAGCCCGATCGGCTCGACCCGCGAGGGGGTGGTTCTGAACATCAACGCCGACATCGCCGCCGCCTCACTCGCCGCCGAGTTGAAGGCGAGCAAGCTCATCTATGTCACCGATGTCGCCGGCATCATGCGCGACCCCGCACAGCCCGACTCCCTGATTTCGAGTGTCACGATCGCCCAGATCAATGAACTCATCGACCGCAAGGTCATCGCCGGCGGGATGATTCCCAAGGTCCGCTCGGCCACTGATGCACTTCGGAATGGCGTTGGAAAAATCCACATGATCGGCGGTCACATCCAGCATTGCCTCTTGCTCGAAATTTTCACCGACGCCGGAATTGGAACGGAAATCGTTCACTGAAAAGGCTTGCCGTTTCCTGCGCAAAAAAAATCTGGACGCCCGTTGCCATTTTGAAATCATTGCTGCTGCATGAGTGCTCCTTCCCCGAACGCCGTTGATGGCGGTCTCGTCAGTTTCAACGGACTCCGAGTTAAAAAATCGACCATTCCGAACTTGGTGGAATCTTTGGTGAAAGCCGATCCCCTCAAGGCTCCCAAAGGCGAAAAAGTGGGGGATATCCGTCGGCGCGAGATCGCTCTTCTCCTTGAGGGGCGTCTCGATCGCGAGAGTTCCCTTCGGTTGCTTTCCACCCTCGAAGCCGATGATGTCGCCTTGCGGTATCTGACCGGCTTGATGGCCTCCCGGGCCTGATTCCCCCGGCAAAACCACAACTAGGGGGGAAGAATCCCCACATTGACAGGTTTGGCGATCCTCGTAGCCTCACGGCCAGTTTCATGTCGGATTATCAATTTGTGTCCACCGAGCGCTTTATTACGCACGCGCCCGGGCATTGGCCCGAAGTCGGCAGCGATTTCTGGAACGACTGGCGCTGGCAGCAGAAAAACCGAGTCACCACCTTGGCTGGCTTGGAGAGTCGTTTAAGCCTCACCACTGAGGAGCGTGCCGGGGTTTTGCTCGCCGGAACCAAACTCGCGCTGGCCGTCACGCCCCACTATTTCAATCTCATCGAACCCGAAAATCCCGATTGCCCGATCCGTCGGCAGGTGGTTCCCAGGATGGAGGAGGGGTGGGACTCGCCCCACGACATGGCCGACCCCTGCGGAGAGGACGCCGCCATGCCTGTTCCGGGCCTCGTCCACCGCTACCCGGACCGCGTGCTGTTTTTGGTCACCGACCGCTGCGCCTCTTATTGCCGGTATTGCACCCGGAGCCGAGTCGTGAGCGGCGTGGGGGAGCAGGAACTCCACACCGATTTCGAGGAGGCCTTCCGGTATCTCGAAAAGCATGTCGAAATCCGCGATGTCCTGCTTTCCGGTGGCGACGCGCTTTTGCTCTCGGATTCGAAATTGGAGGCGCTTCTGAAACGTCTGCGCAGCATCCGCCATATCGAGTTTTTGCGGATCGGGTCCCGAGTTCCGATTTTCATGCCCCAGCGCATCACGCCCGAGCTTTGCGCGATGCTTCGCCAATACCACCCGCTCTGGATGAGCGTTCATGTGAATCACCCGCGCGAACTGACTGTCGAAGTTCGCGACGCCCTCGGCCGCCTCGCCGACGCCGGGATTCCGCTGGGCAACCAAAGTGTCCTCCTCGCCGGAGTGAACGACAACGCCGCCATCATGAGGGAACTTGTTCACAAACTCCTTCTCTGCCGGGTGCGTCCCTACTATCTCTACCAGTGCGATCTCATTCGCGGCTCCTCCCACCTCCGGACCTCGGTATCGAAAGGCATCGAAATCATCGAATCCCTCAGGGGTCACACAAGCGGCTACGCGATTCCCCAATTCGTCATCGACGCCCCCGGCGGCGGCGGAAAAGTCCCCGTGAACCCCAACTATGTCGTCTACCACGACCAGGAAAAAATCGTCCTGCGCAACTTCGAGGGGCGGATTTTCGAATACCCCGAGCTACCCCCGAAACCCTTGCCAAACCACCACGAGTGCGAATTGCTCACGGCCTGACCGCCGTGGATTATTGACCGCAGAGGAAACAAGAGCACAGAGACGCAGTGGAGATTTTGTTGCCCAAGGGGGGCTGCGGGAGATGGCGTTAACTTGATAACCCTCTCTAAGGATTTCGAGGGGCGCTGCCGCGCCGAGGTGCGAGAGCACCTTTTGAAAATAATGGTCGGGGCGGCTCGCCGAGCGGACCCAAGTTTCAGGCGACGCAGTCGCCGTTACCCCGCAACTTTAAAATCTCACGCAAAGACGCGAAGACGCCAAGGGATCAGAAGTTTTGCCGCGTTCGCTCCGGCTCATCGCGCCCTTCGGGCTGCCTAAGACAAGTTCCGCAGTTTCAAAAGTCGTTTTGTTGGTATTCAATGGGACGGCTGAGGCGAGCCTCCCTACTCAGGGTTTTTCGATTGGCGGTCTTGATTCTAAATCCGCTCTTCTGACTCCCAGCATTCTTTAACGATGGTCGTCAGCAAACGGAGCATGGCAACGAGGAAAAAGACGATCGCCAGAGAAATGAAGACCCAATGCAGAAGCAGGCAGGACTTGGACATCCAGGAGGTGTTCATTTCCGGAGACCTTTGGAACCAGGTGAAAAAAGAGGCCACGAGGGCGAACAGGCTGGAGAGAAAAAGCTGAATCCCGGCCCAGTAGACCTTTTTGAGGATTTCCTCGGATCCAAAATTCGGGGGAACCCGGCACCAGTTGAAGGTCAGGGCACTGAAGGTGAGGATGACGACGAAGGATGTGAGGGAGAGCATTTCATCCTTGCTGGCGGCTTCCGTGAATTGATTCGCCACGAGCAGGAGCGAAATGACGACCAGTGCCAACGCGAGGACGGCGCAGGCCGCGATCAGGAGCATTCGTTGGAAGCGGGAAAAGGGATTCGGCATGGTGGGTGGAGTTTGCTCAGAGAGGCGGAAAGTTGGCGATAGGGCTGCAGCGGCGATTTTCTACGACTCATCGCGCTCCCGGGTCGAATCCCACTCCACATCCTTGATCGCGGCGAGCAGGCAGAGCGTGGAGATGAGGAAAAAGATGACGGCCAGGGAGAGAAAGAGCCAGTGGATGATCAGGCAGAGGGTTCCCAGCCAAGGCGGGATCATGCCGGGCGTGGATTGGAGCCAGGCGAAAAACGCCGCGATGAGCGCGAGAATGCTGTCCAAAAAAAGGTCGACGCCAGTCTGGTAGACCCGTTTCAGCACCTTGGGATCGGCGAAGCGCGCTGTGACGCCCGCCCATTGGAATGCCACGCCGCTGAACGACAGAATCACAATGAAGGAGGCGAGGGAGAGGTTTTCGTTTTTGACGGAAAACTCGGTGAATTGCGTCGCCACGATGACGATGGAAATCACCACCAAAAAAACGGCGACCACCGCACTAACGATGCGGCGGAGTTGCTGGTGCAGGCGCGGGAAGGAAATGGGCATCGGGAATTTCTAGGATGGTGGCGGGGCGGTTCTCAAGCCGACTTGTTGTCGCAGGCGGTTTGCAGGCAGGGCAGGGGAGTGGTGCCGGTTTCGATCTGGAAGGTCGTGTGCGTGATCTCGAATTGTTCGTGGAGGCCCTCGCCGAGTTCCGCGAGGATTTTGTCCGGTTCAGCCGCGCCGGGGATCACGAGATGCGCGCTGAGGGCGTTCTCCGTGGTGCTCATGGCCCAGACATGGAGGTCGTGGACTCCGGTCACGCCCGGTTGCTGAGCGAGGAATTTCTGGATTTTTGCGAGATCGACCCCATCGGGCACGGCATCCAGCGAGAGCGCGATGGCCTCGGAGAAAAGCCGCCAGGTCCCGATGCCGATGAAGAGCGCGATGAGAAGACTGGTGACGGGATCGACCCAATTCCACCCGGTGAGCAAAACAAGCCCTCCGCTGAGGATCACACCCGCCGAGACGCCGGCATCGGAGAGGAGGTGCAGAAACGCCCCGCGCACATTGA
>CAWUMN010000087.1:0-5808 GCA_963923595.1 uncultured bacterium | reverse complement strand
CCATCGTCATCGAAGATTCCAACCCCGCTCCAACTCCAACTCCAACTCCAACTCCAACTCCACAGCCCACTCCTCAAGCAACGCCAACTCCCAGCCCAACAACAGAAGCCAAACCCGCTGCTCAAACCCCAACCGCAGCGACTGCACCAACAGGACCTCGCATCTCTGTCAAAGGTGGCGAACTCCCCGTCACCTCTCCGCTCGGCAAACTAACCGTCCAATCCTTTGAGATCGATCGCACCGAGGTGACCCTGGGCGATTGGAAAAAAATTCAATCCCAAGCCGAATCGCGCGGCTATGATCTCTCCCAGTCCGGCAGCGCTCCTGGCGATGACCACCCGGTTGCCAATGTCAGTTGGTTCGATGCGGTAAAATGGTGCAACCTCCGGAGTGAACTGGAAGGACTCCAACCCGCCTATGTGATCAACGGCGCGGTTTACAAAACCGGCGAGGCCAATCCATCCATCGCCCCCGAGGCGAACGGCTATCGCCTTCCCACCGAACCTGAATGGGAGTGGGCCGCCCGGGGCGGTGCCGCGTCCCAGGGAAACAGCTACAGCGGCGCCAACGATCCCGATTCCGTCGCCTGGTATGCGAGCAACAGCGGAAATGAAAAAACCAAACCCGTTGCCGGCAAGAAGCCGAATGAACTCGGCGTTTACGACATGAGCGGGAATGTCCGCGAGTGGGTGTGGGACGCCCACAAGACCTACCGCCGTGTCCGAGGCGGTGGCGCGTCCGATCAATCGTTCGACTGCTCGGTTTCGGTGTCCGATTTCAATTACCCGAACAGCCGGACACCGGACACCGGCTTCCGCACGGTTAAAAACCCTGTGAAGTGATCCATGGCTGGCCACAACAAATGGTCCAAGATCAAACGCCTCAAGGCGGTTTTGGACTCCAAACGCGGCAAGGTTTTTTCCCGCTATGCCAAAGAAATCGCCGTCGCCGCCCGTCTCGGAGGTGGCGATCCAGCGATGAATCCCCGTCTCCGCTCCGCGATTCTCGCGGCTCGAGCGGAGAATATGCCGAATGACAATATCGACCGCGCCATCCGCAAGGGAACCGGCGAGGGAGGCTCCGGTGCCGCGGTCGAGGAATTGGTCTATGAAGGCTATGCCCCCGGCGGAGTGGCCCTGCTCATCGAAGCCGCAACCGACAATAAAAACCGCACCGCAGCCGACCTGCGTGCGATTTTCAATGACCTCGGCGGCAATCTGGCCTCCTCTGGAAGCACCGCGTATCTTTTCGAGCGGATCGGAACCCTGGAAGTCCCCGCCCCCGCGAGCGAAGAGGATCGTCTCCTCGAAATCCTCCTCGAGGCCGGCGCGGGGGACTGCAGCTTCCAAGAGGATCGCTTTTACATCAGCACCCCGCCGGAAAAACTCGCCGCTGTCGTCGAGGCCCTGCGCACCGCCGGTTTCCAACCAAGCGCAGCCAAGCTAACCTACGAACCCCGCACCTCGAATGCCGTGGACGAATCGACAGCCGAGACTGTCCAAGAGGTCTGCGACGCCCTGGAGGACCTCGACGATGTTTTGGAGGTCCACACGAACCATGAGGTTTGAGGGCGACATCGACGCCCCGTTTTCGCATTTACTCGGATTGGCCGAGGCCGAATTCCGATCCACGATGGATACCCTGCCGCCGGAAATCCGCGAGGCGTTGCTACCCTTGCCTGTGATTTTCGAGGAGTTCCCCTCGCCCGAGGCCCTCGCGGATGGCATCGCACCCGACCAACTCGGCGTCTTTGAAGGCGGGGCCGCCGGAGATTCCAGCATCCCTCAACCCCTAAGAATTGTTATCTGGCTCGGGAATCTCTGGGAAATGTGCGGGGCGCACGAGTCCGACTACCGCGAGGAGGTGCGGGTCACCCTGCTCCACGAGTTCGGCCACTTCCTCGGTTGGGACGAAGCGGACCTCTTCAATCGTGGTCTGGAGTAAAAAATGGGATTGATCGCCTCCCCTGACTGGAGAAGGTGGAGTCTTTCGACCAATTCCTTAGCCATGCCAAAATCACCAACCATTTTAAACACCACGCTCTCCGGAATGAACCCAATCGACGCATGGCAAAAACTCGCGCCGGGTGTCTGGCAGGCAAGAATCGGCGAGGCGGAAAAAGAACTCTCCTACACAAGCCTCGCCGCGCGCCCGCCCCGACTGGAAGCGCTGAATTCCCTCCCGGAGGTTGCATTTCCCTTTTCAGAAAAACCCGTCTCCTCGCTAATTCACGATGGTCTTCTGCAAGTCCGGATTCCCTGCGACACGGACGAATCGATCTACGGCTTCGGACTTCAACTGGACGGCATCAACAAAAGCCGGCGCGTGCTCGACCTCAATGTCGACCACTGGGCGCGGGGCGGCGGACGCACTCACGCGCCGGTGCCTTTTTACATCTCAAGCAAGGGCTACGGCGTGTTTTTCAATACCGCGCGGTTCATCAAAGCCCATGTCCAAGTTGGCAATCGCAAAGACTCCCCCAACAATCCCGTGCCGGTGGACCGCAACCCCCCCCCGCAGGAACCCGCCCAAGGCCCTTGGCTCGCCCAACCTCCGGCTGATGCGGTCGAAGCCAACTTGCGAGGCCGTGGTTTGGAGTTGATTGTTTTCAGCGGCGAAAACCTCCAAGACATCGTCTCCCGCTACAACCTCTTCTGCGGCGGCGGCGCCATGCCTCCCCTTTGGGGCCTGGGATTCTGGCACCGCGTGCCGGCGACCTTCGACGCTGCCGAGACCACCAAGGAAGTGGAGGAATATGCGGATCACGACATCCCGCTCGATGTCATCGGCCTCGAGCCCGGCTGGATGACGCGCTCGTATCCCTGCACCTTCGAGTGGCAACCCCACCGTTTCGCCGATGCGGCTGGTTTTGCCAAAGCAATGCTGGACCGCGGCGTCCGGCTCAACATTTGGGAGAATCCCTATGTCTCCACGGATTCGAAAATCCACAAGACCCTCGAACCCCTCTCCTGCTCCCACCTGGTCTGGCTGGGGATCGTTCCGGACCTCATGTTGCCCGAGGCCCGCGAAACCCTCATCAAGCAACATCGCGAAAACCACCTCGCGATCGGCGTGAGCGGCTACAAAATCGATGAAGTGGATGGCTACGACCAATGGCTCTGGCCGGAACACGCCATCTTCCCCTCCGGCACCTCCGCCGAGTCGATGCGACAAGCCTACGGACTCCTTTGGCAGCAGATGCTTCTCAAGGAACTCTACCGCCCGGCGAACACCCGCACCTGGTCGCTCGTTCGCGCCAGCAACGGCGGCGCCTCCGGCATGCCGTTCACACTCTACAGCGATTCCTACGACCACGCCGAATATATCACCGGCCTCTCCGCTGCCTCCCTGAGCGGAGTGCTTTGGACTCCGGAAGTGCGCTCAGCCGAAACGGCCGGAGAATGGCTCGCCCGCCTTCAAACGGTCTGCTTCTCGCCCCTTGCGATGCTCGACGCCTGGGCTTCGGCCACAAAGCCCTGGCATTTCCCGGAGGTTACCGCCCAGGTGCGAGAGGTCATCCAACTCCGGATGCGACTCCTGCCCTATCTCTACACCGCCTTCGCGGACTACAACCGCAAGGGCATCCCGCCGATCCGCGCGATGATTCTCGAGGACGAAACCACCATGTCCACGATCGAGGAAAAGTCCGCCGAACTCGATGATGTCAACAACCCCTACGCCGACGGTGGAATTCTCATCCTCGAGCAAAACGACCAGTTCATGTTCGGCCCCTCGATCCTCGTCGCCCCTTACTACGGTTCGCATTCGAAAAAACGCAGCGTCCGGCTCCCAAAGGGCGACTGGTTTGATTTTTATACCGGCGAATTCGCGGGCAACGGCACCATGATCGAAGTCTCCACGCCGGAGCGCACGCCACTTTTCGTCAAGGACGGCGCGGTGATTCCTCTCCTCGCCAAATCCCCCAACAACTCCCGCGACGCCTATGGCATGCCGCTGGAAGTCCGTCACTACGGCAATGCCTCGGGCGCGTTCGAGCTTTACGAGGACGACGGCCTTTCCTTTGACCACGAAAACGGGGCCTTCGGCCTCCGCACTCTTGCGTTCGAGAATGGTGTCGGCTCTGAAACCATTACCAAAAAAGGCCCGAAGCTGTTCGGCGAAGTCGCCTCGTGGGTCCAGATGGAAAAATAAATCTCAGACCACTTCTTCCGGCGCGCCCTCGCGGCCGCGCAGGCGCATGAGGATTGGCAACCCTGGGAATTCCCATTTTTCGCGCAAGCGGGCGCAAAGGTAGTTTACATAGCTCTCGGGAATCAGCTTCGGGTCGTTCACGAACAACACGAAAAGCGGAGGCTGAACTGGTGAACTCGAACTTTCCTTGGCTTGGGCGGCGTAGAGGATTTTGAAGCGGCGGTTGCCCCGAGTCGGCGGCGCTTGGCGTTCCATGGCGGCTTTCAGCACACGGTTCAACTCCCCTGTTCCTGCACGGCGGGTCGAGTGCTGGCGGACTTTTTCCACCATCGTGAAAAGGCGGCGCACATTTGCTCCGGTCAGCGCGGAGAGAATCACCACCGGCGCGTAGTCCAGAAAGAACAATTCGGCGCGGATGCGCTCGGTGTGCTCCCGCAGGAGTTCGGCATCCTTCTCGCGGCCTTTGGCCACAAGGTCCCATTTGTTCAAAACAATGATCGCCGGCTTTTTTGCTTTTTGAATGAGTCCCGCGATTTTTTTGTCCTGCATGGTCACGCCGCTGGTGGCATCGATCACAAGAATGTTGATGTCGGCCCGGCGGATCGTGTGCTCCGAGCGCATGACGCTGAACACCTCGACCGAAGTGTTGTGCTTCGAGCGGTGGCGGATGCCGGCTGTGTCGCAGAGGATGTAGTTCTGGCCATCGCGCTCGGCGAGGACATCGATCGTGTCGCGGGTGGTGCCGGCGATCTCGCTGACGGTGCTGCGCTTGTCGTCGAGAATGGCATTGAGGAGAGAGGATTTGCCGACATTGGGGCGACCAACGAGGGCCAGCTTGGGAACCCGGTCTCCGGAGTCCGCAGTCTGCTCCTCATCGGGAGGAACCAGAAAATCGATGAGGTCGACGAGGTGAGCGATACCCCGACCGTGCGCGGCACTCACGGTGCAGGTGTGCTTGAAGCCCAGCCGTGCAAAATCAAAAGAACGGGATTCGTGCCCCTCGGTGTCCACTTTGTTGACCACAAGAATCACGGGCTTCGCCGAGGAGCGGATCGTGGAGGCCAACTCTCCGTCGAGAGGGGTTAAGCCATCGATCGAATCGACCACGAACAAAATAGCATCCGAGCTTTCCATGGCGATGAACGCGCCGTCCCGGGTGCTCTCGGCAAAATCGGGATCCGGTTCGGAGCCAATGCCGCCCGTGTCGGTGATTTCGAAGGGAGCGCGGCCGAGCTTGCAAACCGCTCCAATCCGGTCGCGGGTGACCCCGGGTTGATCGTGGACAATGGAAATCCGGCGTCCGGCGAGGCGATTGAAAAGGGCCGATTTGCCGACATTCGGTCGGCCGATGATGGCGACATGGCGCATGTTTTTTTTAGCTTGGGTTCGAGTGGTGACGGAGTTGGCCAAGCCCGCGGAAGAGGTAGTCGATGCCGCTGACGAGCGTGAACAATCCCGCGACATAAACTGTGACGAGGTGGTGGGGAATCTGGAGCATCAGCCACGCGATGGCGAGCATTTGGAAGGCCGTGGCGGTTTTTCCCGTCCAACTCGGCTTCACCTCCAAATGGTGGTCGAGCAGATACAACACCGCGCAACCAGCAAGAATCACGGCATCGCGGGCGATCACCAGAACCGGAAACCAGAGCGGAAAGG
>CAWUMN010000086.1:0-5914 GCA_963923595.1 uncultured bacterium | reverse complement strand
TTTCCTGGTTCACCCGCACCTTCGGCGACGAGGTGGTTCTTTTGCCCCATCGCTACGAGTTGTGGACCGCCGAGCCGCTCCACAAGCTCTACATCGACGGTCCGGTGCGTCCGGATTTCACCGCGAAATGGCAGGACATTGGCGACCGCCGGACCTTGGAATCCGAATTCCTCGGCGCGCCGGTGGCCTTCGAACGCTGGTCGAATCCGCACTCGGGTTGCTTTTTTCTCAACGCCGCGCAAATGCAAAAATGGGCGTCGTCGCCGGGCTTCCTCGATGGCGATTGCTCGTTCGCGGGTCCGCTCGAGAGCGCGGCCTCGCTTGGCGTGATGAAAAATTTCCGCATTTACAAACCCTCTTTCAAGGACGCCGGCTTCCTTGAAATCCAGCATCTGCACAACCGCTATCTCGGCGTTGCTTTGAAAACATCCTGACTCCATGCCCGAAACTTTCTCCGAATCCCAAACCGCCGAACTCGGCTCGCGCCGCCTGTGGGTCCAACTTTTGCGCTCGCGACTGCTTGAGGAGTCGAGCGCCAGCTTCGAAGCCGATGCCGAGGAGGTGGCGAATGCCTGGATGGGTTTTTGCAAAAGGCACCAACTTGATCCCGAAAATCCGACTAAGGTTCCGCCCGAGTTCACGGGTTGCCCAGCGAGTGATTTGAAGGCGGTCGTCGAGCGCGAGGTTCGGGTCGCTAAATGGAAGAAAGCCCTTTTCGAGCACGAGGCCGCCGAGCATTTCGAGCGCCGCAAGCCCGCGCTGGATCGCGTGGTCTATTCGCTGCTGCGGGTGAAGGAAGCCGGACTCGCGAGGGAGTTGTGGTTTCGCATCAAGGAAGGCGAGGCGTCGTTTGCTGACCTCGCGCCCGACTACGCAAGCGGCAACGAGGTTTACACGGCGGGAATTGTCGGACCTGTGGCTTTCGGCGCCATGCATCCAGCCCTTGCGGGAGTGTTGAAATCCGCCCGCGCCGGGGAGCTTTTGAAGCCTTTTGCCGTTGCGGAATGGTTTTTGGTGGCCAGAGTGGATCACCATTTGCCCGCAGAATTTGATGAGGCAATGAAACACCAGATGACCGAGGAACTCGCCGCCCAGTGGCTTGATGAAAGGACCCATGGCCGACCAACCGCTTGAAACCACCGCCGGCGTTGTCGCCGAACGCATCGCCGCCGGCGACGGCCCTCTTTCCAAAGCTCCCCGCGAATGGCTGTCCCGCCTCGTCGGCTCAGGCCGTCTCGTTCGCGCGAAGATCGGCCAGGTTCTGATTACACCCTCGCAGCCGAGCGGGCATGTTTTCATTGTGGTCGAGGGCCGGGTGCGCTCGCTCGGGATTCGCTCGGGCGATCCACACCCCGAATTGCTCCAAACGCTAGGCCCTGGCGGAATCGCTGGTCTTGGGGCCTTGGCAGCCGGTCTCCCGGTTGAAGCCGCCACGGCAGCGGTGGATTGTGTGTGTGTGATGGTCGAGACGGCCAAGTTCCGCGAACTTCTCGAAGCCGCTCCCGAGTTGAGGCAAGCCCTCGAAAAAACGGTGACCCCGGCGGAGCTTTTCCATCTACTCTCGATGGATTTCGCGCGTTGCGCGCTGGATATTTCCAAAGTCCCCGACCTTGTTCGAGCCGCATTGCCTCAGGCTGTTTTGGAATCTGGCCACGCCGAGGAACGGGTCGGCTTCACTTTTTGGATCGCCGAGGGTGCCTCGCGTGGAATGCGCTGGTCGCCTGCCGATGGTCCCGTGCGCCGCATTGGAATTCCCACCGCTTTGCTGGAGCGTAGCGAGATTCCCGATGTGCCTAGGGAGCCCGGTATTCCCGCGCCTCCCGCCTTGCCGACGGCTGAAACACTGCTCGATCCCCTCGTCGACTATCCGGTGCTCACCACGCAAAACGGTCCGCTCGAAGAGGTGGTGGCTTGCTTCGGGATGGTGTCATTGTTCTTCGGACGGGAATTTCCCAAGGAGGCGGCGCGCCGGGTTTTGTCGAACGAGGTTCCCGCCGACCGCAAACCTTCCCTGCACACCTGCGGAAACATCGCCGCGATGTCGGGTTTCGCGGCCCAGCTTGTCAAGCTGCCCGCTTCCAACCTCGGGCGTGTGGAGACCCCGGCGCTGCTGATGCGCGATGGCACGGTTTGCGTTCTTTTCCAAACCGGCCAAAAAGGCGTGGCGCTTGCCGATCCCCGCTCCGGGCTTGTTCGTTGCCCCCTCGAGGAAATGCTGACTGGCATGCCGACGGAGGTCGACTTGCTGCTCCTGCGGCCTCTTCCGAAGGAGGAAAAGGAAAAATTCGGCTTCCGGTGGTTCCTTCCGGCGATCCGCAAGCACAAGCGGGTGTTGATCGAGGTTTTCATCGCCTCGTTTTTCATTCAGTTGCTCGGGCTGGCGAATCCCCTGCTCACCCAGGTGATCATCGACAAGGTTCTCGTCCAAAATTCCATCGATACGCTGAATGTCCTCGGGGTGCTTTTTGTGCTCATCGCCGTGGCCACGGTGGGCCTCACCGCCGTCCGCACCTACCTGTTCGTCGACACCACAAACCGCATCGACCTCGCCGTCGGCTCGCGGATCATGGACCACCTCTACAAACTCACGCTCGGCTACTTTCAACGCCGCCCGGTGGGTGAGGTTTCCTCGCGCCTGCATGAGTTGGAAAACATCCGCCAGTTCCTGACGGGCACCGCGCTGACCGTGGGCCTCGATGCCGTTTTTTCGGTCGTCTACATGGGCATCATGTTTTTCTACGATGTGAAGTTGGCGATCGTGGCGCTCCTGGTGGTTCCATTCATGACCGGCGTGACGCTTTTTGGAGCACCGATCCTTCGAGCCCAAATCCGGCGGCGCTCCGAGGAGGGGGCGAAATCCCAGTCGCACCTCATCGAGACCCTCACCGGTGTCCAAACCCTCAAGGCCGGAAACATTGAACAACCCTCGCGCTGGGAGTGGCAAAAACGCTACGCGGGATTTGTCAGCGCCGGTTTCCATTCCGTCTTGACCGCCACTGCCATCAACTCCGCCACCACCCTTTTGAGCCGCCTCGGCGACCTCGCTGTCCTGTGGTATGGCGCGGTGTTGGTGATCAAGGGCGACATGACACTTGGCCAGTTGATCGCCTTCCGCATCATCGCCGGCTATGTCACTTCACCGCTCATGCGGCTGGCCCAAAGCTGGCAGAATTTCCAGGAGGTCGCGCTTTCCGTCGAGCGACTCGGCGATGTGATCGACAGTCCGCCCGAGCAAAAAGCCGAAGACGCGAACAACATTCCGATGCCGGCCATCAACGGCAAGGTCGAGTTCGACAGCATCACCTTCGCCTACATCCCCGGCCAGCAACCCCAGTTGAGGAATGTTTCGTTCGAGATTCCGGCGGGATCGTTTGTGGGCGTGGTCGGCAAGAGCGGCTCTGGAAAATCCACCGTGCTGAAGCTGATCCCGCGTCTTTACAATCCCGACGCCGGCCGGATTTTGGTGGATGACTACGAGATCGCGAAGGTGGAACTTTACTCGCTCAGGCGGCAGATCGGCACGGTTCTGCAGGACAGCCTGCTCTTCAACTCCAGCGTCTTTTCGAACATCGCGATCGGAGATCCCGATGCCTCACCCGACGAGGTCATGCGGGCCGCAAGGGTTGCCGCCGCGCACGACTTCATCATGAGCCTGCCGCAGGGCTACAACACCCAAGTCGGCGAGCAGGGTCGCGCCCTCTCGGGTGGCCAGCGCCAGCGCATCGCCATCGCCCGAGCGGTGCTGCAAAGGCCCCGGCTCCTGATTCTCGACGAGGCCACGAGCGCGTTGGACTCGGTTGCCGAAAGCATGGTGTGTCGCAACCTCGCCAAGGAGTTCGAAGGCAAGACCGTATTTTTCGTGACCCACCGCGTGCGTTCCGTGGAACACGCCGACCGGATTCTCGTCTTCGACCGAGGCATTTTGATCGAGCAGGGCCGCCACGAGGAATTGATGAAACTCAAGGGGCACTACCACACACTTTACACCGGAGGACACTCGGACGAATGACCCCGAAAGAAAACAAACTCACAAAAATCGGAGGCCAGTTGATAGAGCGATTGATCGCGCTCTTTCCGGCCTTGCGCCACTCGCTCCGACCTAATTCCGACTCGATGGTTTTGCGCCAATCACACATCTGGTCGCGCTCGATCCTCTGGATCATCATCGGCACATTCATCGCCGCTGTGCTCTGGGCCTGCTTTTCGCCGATTGATGAGGTTGTGCATGCGATCGGAAAGCTCGAGCCGCGCGGTTCGGTGCGCGATGTCCAGGCACCGGTGGGAGGCGTGGTCGAGGAGTCGCTCGTTCGCGAGGGAGATTCCGTCAAGGCCGGCCAGCTTCTCGTTCGTCTCGACTCGAAGGTTTCCACCGCCGAGGTGAAATCGCTGGAGGAACGCCTCGCGTCGATGAATGCCGAGCGGGCATTTTACGACAATCTTTTCAGCGACTCGCAAGCCCCCGAAGCCGCTCCCCGAACCGTTTCGCGCGAGATTGCCGATCTTGCCAAGAATCGGGTCGCCCTCGTGGCTGAGAATAAGCTTCTGCGCCGCCTGCGCGACGAGACAGGCGAACTCCACGAGGCGATCCAGACGGCCGAATCCTCGACGATTGAGCCTGGCGCCGCCGATCCGGTGGCCGAGCAGCTCGCCGAAATGAAGATGCTGGTCAATGGTGATTTCGCGCGGGAGCAGGGGCTTGATGCCGATTCGGACAGCTTGAAGTATTTTGCCAACGAACTCACCAGCCTCTCCGAGCAATACCTGCGCTCCCGCGAGCAGCTCGAGGAATTGAGAAAGATCGAGGCCAACAAGAAGCAGGCCTTCGACGCTTTCACCAAGCTCAACAAGGACGGCAACCTCTCCCGCGTGGACTACCTCGCGCGACAGTCCGAATGGCTCAATGCCATCGCGCAGGTCAAAAACCTCGAGGCCCAGACGCAAAACATCCCGACTGTTTTCAAAACCGAGACGAACCACCGGATTCAGGACAACGCCAAGCGCATCGCCGAAATCGACGCAAACCTCACCAAGGTCCGGCTAGAAAATTTGCAGCGCATCTCCGAGGCCGAGAGCCGACTCGCCGCCGCGCGCGAGACTTTGGCCTACCATGAGATCAAGGCGCCCTCGGATGGCGTGGTATTTGAAACCGTCGCCACCAAGCCTGGAACCGTCGTCGGCGCTAAGGACCCCGTGCTCCGCATCGTGCCAAGCGGCGAGCTGATCGCGAAGGTGGACATCACGAACCGCGACATCGGTTTTGTCAGCGTGGGAATGCCGTGCGAGGTCGAGGTCGATACTTTTCCGAAGCGGGAGTTTGGGTTTGTCCAGGGCGAGGTTTATTTTGTCGGCTCCGATGTTTTGCCGCCGAATGAGGTCAGGAAGTTCTATAGCTTTCCCGCCAAAATCTCCCTCGCCAAGCAATCGCTCCAGGTCCGCGATAAAAACATCGCGCTGCAATCCGGCATGTCGGTCGGCGTGAATATCAAGGTCCGCAAGCGCCATGTGATTAATATCTTTCTCGATCAACTCCTCGGCCCCGTGGACAAGATGCGCGAGGTTCGTTGATCGGCGATGTTGATTTTTCCAGCCTGCGGCCACTAGATTCCCATAATGCTTAAACATTTTCTCAGCTCCAAAATCCACCGCGCGATCGTGACCGACGCGAATGTGGACTACGAGGGCAGCATGGCGATCGATGAGGAATTCCTTGAGGCCGCAGGCATCACACCATTCGAGAAAATCCTCGTCGGCAACCAGACGAATGGCCATCGCTTCGAGACCTACGCCATCCCCGCCCCGCGCGGCAGCCGGTCCATCGTGCTCAACGGAGCCGTCGCCCACCTCGGCAAAAAAGGCGACCGCCTCACGATCATGTCCTTCGGACTGCTCTCCAACGAAGGCGCCAAGGACCACA
>CAWUMN010000085.1:0-5964 GCA_963923595.1 uncultured bacterium | reverse complement strand
TAGGCGCTGTGGATCATGGCCTGGCGGAAAATCTCGCGCGGGTGCGCCATGCACTCGCTCACCGAACCGCGGGTGATCTCCTCGGCGCGGATCAGCCGGAACCGGGCATCGAGGAACAAGGCGCGGAGCGATTCCTGCCGCAGACCGATGAACTCGGCACCATAGACGGCGTAAATTCGTTCCGGCGTGTCGAGCAGGGGCGCGATCGATTTTCCCTTGGCGAGGCGCTTGCCGATCTCGAAGGCGGCCGCCATTTCCAGCGACTTCGCGGGGCCGATGCCCTTGGCGAGTCGGCGGATTTCCTTCGGGGAACAACGGGCGAGTTCGGTGAAACATCCGCAGTCGCTCAGCAGCTCGCGGGCGACTTGGAGGGCGTTTTTTCCTGGAACCCCGGTGCGGATGAAGATCGCCAAAAGCTCGGCGTCGGAGAGCGATTCGAACCCGTGGCGCTCCGCCTTTTCGCGGGGCCGTTCGTCGAGTGGCATTTCCTGGAGCCTAGCGGTTTCCATGCCGTGACCCTAAGCGGGCGCGCGGGCACGAATCCAGAACAAGAAAATCGGGGCGAGAGGATTCGAACCTCCGGCCTCCTGGTCCCAAACCAGGCGCTCTACCAGGCTAAGCTACGCCCCGTTCCGCTTGGAACCTGCACGCGCATTCCCCGACTGGCAAACAGAAAAGCGCCCGACTCACCACGGATAGTAGGGCGGGCGCTGGTCGGGGTAGATCAATCGGTAGTGCGACTGGAGAAACGCCACGAGGTCGATCATCTGTGCGACGGTCATAGTGTCGTTGAAATTTGTCATCGGAGATTCCTTTACCTCGCGGAGTTCCTCGCGGTATCGGGCGCTGATGATATGGGAGGGATTGATGATCGAGGTGACAAGTTCCCCGTAGGTGCGGATGCGAGGGGTTTCGCCGCCGAGGGGAATGTTGAAGCTGGCAGGTGCGGTGAAATTCTCGCCGGAGACGGTGTGACACGAAGTGCATTGAAGGGAAACAAATGCCTCTTTTCCTTTTTCGATATTGCCGTCGGGCAGGCGGAATCCGCGTGGGGATCTTTCGAGGTCACAGCCGGTGCATGCGATGGCAAAGATCGCAGCCAGCACGAGACGGCCGGTTTTTTTTAGGTCGGGAAATGGTTTCATGATTTCAAATTAATCCCCTGATGCCGCCCGGGAACGGGGGTGATCACCCGGGGAGGAGGTGCGGTTGATGGCTCTCCTTGTGAGCCGCGTTCAGATCGAGACGGCAATATGGAGCCACCACCAACCGCGACGGAAATCTCGCACCGAGGCAACTAGATCACCATGGGGTGAAGCACGAAGGCCGGGAAAAAAGGTTTTTCGAAACGGTGCATCGCCGCCAAGAATCCTTGTCTGTGCGAAGGTTGTTTATACGAGCGCTATTGTTTTTGCTGCTGATTGTGGCGGTCTATGGCTTTTGGCCGCGCTTTCCATCGCTTGCCAAATTTCGTCCGGCGGCGTTAGCAGCTCTGGAGTGCGAAGTGTTCGAAAATTCCCTGGCCCGGAAATCCGCCGTGCGGACTTGGACGCTCTATCGGATTTTCCAAGAGGAATTACACCTCCCTCCAATCGCCTCGGCGAAAGCAGCGTGGAACTCCTCGAAGGCGATCGAGGTTTTTTTCGACTCGGCCGACAACGCTGACCGCGAGCGGGCCATGCCGTATCTGGAACGAACTTTTGAAGTCCTCCGCGAGCAGACCGATTCACGCTTCGATCCAGCGGTGATCGCCCGGCTCCAACTTCAACGGTGGATGCTGGCGTCGGATGGCAATCGCCAGAACCAACTCCCTGCCGCGATCGGGGAAATCCTCGCGATGCTCTATGGCGGATCCGCCTCGGAGTATTCAGCTGCGGCGGTTGCGTTCGCGAAAGCCGATCGGCTATTGGCTTCGCATAAACCCGAGGCGGCACGCCAAGCCTCGGCCTCCGCGTGGAGGAGATTGTTGGAGCAACTTCAGGCGAGGACTCAGGACAAATCCTGAGCGGTCACGCTTTGCTGGGGCCTTGTGGCGAGAAGTCGCGCTTGATCGACGACGCGCTCGGGAGCTTCATCGAAACGATAACCGTGACAGTTCGGGCAATTAACCACCCGCTCGGCGACGATCGATTCGCAGCCTTCGCAAACCTTGAACTTCTCCGGCGCGGCGATGATTTTTTCGGCGCGGGCAGCACGGTCGGCGAGATGGGCGTTATCGGTGGACACAATAGAAACCTATCAGCGCCCGATGATGTCGAAAAGGGTGTTGATCGTCTCGTCCACCGCCTTGCGCGCGGGCTCGGGAACGGACTGCAAGACAGGCGCCACCGCTTCCAAGGCCGCCCCGCCAGCCGCAGCGACTAGGCGCGAGGAGAGGTTTTCCGTCGGAGCATCGATCGACCCCCCGATACTCACCGGCGTCCAAACAAAGCCATCGGCCTCTCGCGTGAAAACCCTCGAGCGAGCGCCAGGAATTCCATTGAGCAGCGCTGGCGCCACGCCGACCTGCAATTCGCCGAGCAGTTGCTTGTTTTTGGAAACCGAAACGCTCCCTTCCACGCGGAGAAATCCGGCGGATTCGAGAACGACATTCTGAAAAGCAAAATCCCCGTTCTGGATTTCAAAGTCCGCCGTCGATTTCGAGACCGGCAAGCTGCGAAGTTCCGCACGCCCGGTGAAATCGGCGGCTTTCTCCAAAATCGGCACACCGGTCAGGCTGCCACCGCTCCAATCGACATTCCCCTTCACCCGCCCTGCCTCGACTTGGGCCGAACCAGCGAGCTCTCCATTCAGATGGGCGCCCCATTTCCCGCCGGGAAAATCGGAAGGCAAGACACCTGTCCACTTGACATCTATCGCACCTGGCCATTTTCCGGTGGCCGCTATTTTGCCTGCGGAGCCGAGGCGAAGGGCTGAAGAGCCGACCGACACGCGGCCCTCGTTCCAATCGGCCTGAAACGATTCGATCCCAAGCGGCGGGAGCCAGGGACATACAAAATGCCCCCCAGTTCCTTCGAATTTCCACCCGTGCCCTTCGTGCCGAACCTCGAGCTTGGACCCGTTGATTTCCGTGTCGCCAAAATCCAAATCCGCCAGGCCGATCGAAACGACACCCATTTCAAAACGCGAGGGCAGAAGCTCCAAAGCGGGCGAGGCTTTGGTGTATGGCGCCTTCGGAGCCGGGCCGGCCTCGCCGAACTCCGCACGAACTTTATCGGCTACGAGTTTCTCCAACCGCCAAGCGCCCGAGAAAACCGCCGCCCAGTCGATGCTGGCGCGCAGGTTCTCGGCCTTGATCGAGCGGATTTTTGAGCCCTCGCCGCCGGTCAAGAGCAAGGCCCCGCTTTCGACATTCGCACCGTTCCACCGAAACGGCTGAAACTCCGCGCTCCCGCGAACCGCCCCACCCGCGAAATCCTCGACCATCTGTTGAAATTCCTCCCCCTCCAAAAACCCCCTCACCCGGCTCCACAAAAACAAAGCCGCTGCCGCCAGCACCAAAAGTCCGACAAAAATCCCCACCCACTTGGTTTTCATTTCAGCTTATGACGCGACGGTGGCGCCGGGTTGGCAGGGGCGAACGAGGTTGCTGTCGGGGTCGTAGTTGAGATAGGGCATGAGCCATTTCTCGGCTTCGGCGACCGACATTCCTTTGCGGCGAGAGTAGTCTTCGATCTGGTCGCGTTCGATTTTGCCAACGGCGAAGTATTTGGATTCGGGGTGGGCGAAATAGAGGCCACTCACACTGCTACCGGGAAACATTGCGAGGCTTTCGGTGAGCGTGATGCCGGTGTTGGCCTCGACATCGAGGAGCTTCCAGATCGCGTATTTCTCGGTGTGGTCGGGCTGCGCGGGGTAGCCTGGCGCGGGGCGGATGCCTCGGTATTTTTCGCGGATGACTTCCTCGGGCGTGAGGTTTTCGTCCTTTCCGAAGCCCCAGAGATCGCGGGCGAATTTGTGCATGTATTCGGCGAAGGCCTCGGCGAAGCGGTCGGCAAGGGCCTCTGCCATGATGGCGTTGTAGTCGTCATGGTTGGCCTTGAACTCTTCGACCATGTGGTGCAGCCCGTGGCCGGAGGTGACGGCAAAGGCGCCGATGAAATCCTTCGCAGGCGCGGGGGCGACGAAGTCGGCGATCGAGTGGTTGAACTGCCCGGCGGGTTTTTTCATCTGCTGGCGCAGTCCGTGGAACCGGACGGCGACTTCGGAACGGGTGTCGTCGGTGAAAACCACGATGTCCTCGCCCTCGCGGTTGGCAGGGAAGACTCCGCACACGCCTCGGAGTTGGAGCGATTCGTCGTCGAGGATTTCGGCGAGGAGCTTTTGGGCGTCGTCGAAAAGTTTCTTCGCCTCCGAGCCGCAGTTCGGATCATCAAAGATCGCCGGGTAGCGGCCGCGCAGCTCCCAAGTGTGGAAGAACGGCGACCAGTCGATAAACGGGACTAGGTCGCGGAGGGAGACGTTTTTTCCAGATTCGAAAACAATCACGCCGGTTTGCGAGGGGGTGGCGATGTTTTCGTGGGAGAGCTTGGGGGCGTTAGCGATGGCTTCGGCGAGGGGGAGCATCGCTTTGGCCGTCTGCCGGCTGGCGTGGTCTTCGCGGAGCTTTTCGTAGTCGGCGGCGAGTTGGGTGAGGAATTCGGGTTTTTGCTCGGGGTTGAGGAGCGCGCTCGCGACATTCACCGAGCGGGAGGCGTCGAGGACATGGACCACGCCGCCGCTGTAGTGGTGGGCCATTTTCACGGCGGTGTGGGCCTTGCTCGTGGTGGCGCCGCCGATCATGAGCGGGACCGTGAAGCCCTGGCGCTCCATTTCCTTGGCGACATGGATCATCTCGTCGAGCGATGGCGTGATGAGGCCGGAGAGGCCGATGATGTCGCAGTTTTTCTCCTTCGCGGTGGCGAGGATTTTCTCGCACGGGACCATCACGCCGATGTCGATGACCTCGTAGTTATTGCAGGCCAGAACGACGCCGACGATGTTCTTGCCGATGTCGTGGACATCGCCTTTCACAGTCGCCATGAGGATGCGGCCCTGAGTGCGGGCGTCGGGGTTGGCGGCGCGCTCGGCTTCCATGAGCGGGGTGAGCCAAGCGACGGATTTTTTCATCACGCGCGCGCTTTTGACGACCTGGGGCAGGAACATTTTCCCCGCGCCGAAGAGATCGCCGACGATTTTCATGCCGTCCATGAGCGGGCCTTCGATGACGCTCAGCGGCTTGCCGTATTTTTTCAGGGCCTCCTCGGTGTCGGCCTCGACATGCTCGGCGATGCCTTTGATGAGCGAGTGGGCGAGGCGTTTCTCGACGGGTTCGTCGCGCCACGCGAGGTCCTGGCTGGGGCCGGTGGCGCCGGATTTTTCGGCCTTGAAACCTTGGGCGAACGAGACGAGGCGCTCGGTGGCGTCGGGCGAGCGGTTGAAGAGAACATCCTCGATGAGGGCGAGGAGGTCCTTCGGGACTTCCTCGTAGATGGCGAGCTGGCCGGCGTTGACGATGCCCATGTCGAGGCCGGCCTTGATCGCGTGGTAGAGGAACGCGGCGTGGATGGCTTCGCGGACCGGGTTGTTGCCTTGGAAGGAAAACGAGATGTTGCTGACGCCGCCGCTCACGCGGGCGTGGGGGAGGTTTTCCTTGATCCAGCGGGTGGCGTCGATGAACGCCTTCGCGTATTCGTTGTGCTCCTCGATGCCGGTGCCGACGGTGAGGATGTTCGGGTCGAAAATGATGTCTTCGGGCGGGAAGCCGACCTCATCGACGAGAATGCGGTAGGCGCGCTCGCATATTTCGGTTTTGCGCTGGAACGAGTCGGCCTGGCCCTGCTCGTCGAAGGCCATGACGATCACGGCGGCTCCGTAGGCGCGGACGAGGCGGGCCTGCTCCTTGAATTTCTCGGGCCCCTCCTTGAGACTGATCGAGTTCACGACGCACTTGCCCTGGACGCAACGCAGGCCGGCTTCGAGGAC
>CAWUMN010000084.1:0-5993 GCA_963923595.1 uncultured bacterium | reverse complement strand
GGCGGATTTCCTCGTTCTTCACATCATCCGTGTGCTGGGTCGAAATGACGACATTGGTCACGCGGACGGGTTTGTTATCCTGGTAAAGCACCGAGACCTGGCTCTTCGCGTCGGGGCGGAGCCATTTGACCTTTCCGGCCTTGCGGATCGCGGTGAGTTCGCGGCCGAGGCGGTGGGCGAACATGATCGGCGCGGGCATGAGCTCGGGGGTCTCGTTGCAGGCGTAGCCGAACATCAGGCCTTGGTCGCCGGCGCCCTGCTCGTCTGTGCCCTTGCCCTCGGCCTTCGCAGCATCAACGCCCTGCGCGATGTCGGGGCTCTGGCTGGTCAGGAGGTTGGAAATGAAAACGCGGTCGGCGTGGAAAACATCGTCGTCGTTCACATACCCGATGCCGCGGATCGCCTTGCGGATGATGTCGCCGATGTTGAGGACGGAATCGAGCGGCGCGCCTTTGATTTTGGGAATGGTGATTTCGCCACCAACGACCACGGTGTTGCTTTTGACGAAAGTCTCGCAGGCCACGCGGCTGGTTTTGTCGATCGCCAGGCAGGCATCAAGGATCGCATCGGAGATCGTATCGCAAACCTTGTCGGGATGGCCTTCGCCAACGGACTCGGAGGAGAAAATAAAACGACGGGACATGGTATTTGGGTCTTTCTGGTTGAGGTTGGTCTTTACCTATCTTCGTATCCAAATATATTGATATGTTAAATGGCGTCAATCCTGAAATCCCTCCGCGTGCTGACCGATCCCGTGCGGCTTCGGCTCATGCTTTTGCTGGTCGAGGAGGAACTCACGGTCGCCGAGCTGCAGGAAATCCTCGGACTCGCGCAGTCGAGGATTTCGACGAACCTCGCCCAGCTCAAAGGCGAGGATTTGGTGAATGATCGGCGGGTTGGAAAAAATATTTTCTACTCGGCGGCCGAGGATTTGGGTTCAGCGGCGGCGGCTGTGCTCGAAGCAGCTAGAGAGGAATTGAAAGAGGCCGAGGAAGACAAGGCTCGTTTAGCCTTCACGCTGCGCAAGCGGAAGGACAAGGCGGCCGAGTATTTCAATCGCCTCGCCGGAAAATTCGGCCGCGCCTATGTGCCTGGCCGGTCTTGGCAGGCTCTGTCACACGCATTTTTGCGGCTCCTGCCGCCGATGGTCATTGCCGACCTCGGCGCTGGTGAAGGCACCCTCTCCCAACTCCTCGCCCGAACGGCCAAACGGGTCATCGCGATCGATAACTCCGAGAAAATGGTGGAATTCGGCGCACAACTCGCGAAGGAGCATGGATTCCCGAATTTAGAATACCGCCTCGGCGACATCGAGGAACCTCCCATCGAGCCCGGCACAGTCGATCTCGCACTTTTCAGCCAAGCCCTCCACCACGTCGCCACGCCGCAGAAGGCCCTGCAAGCTGCCCACAAAATCCTGCGCCCCGGCGGCCGAGTCCTGATCCTCGACCTCCTCAGCCACACGCACGAGCAAACACGCGAACTCTACGGCCATGTATGGCTCGGCTTTTCCGAGATCGAACTCCAGCGCATGCTCAAAAAATCGGGCTTCACCGCGATCGAAACCTCGATCGTCTCCCGCGAAAGCGAAGCGCCGTTTTTCCAAACCGTGCTGGCCAGCGGCGTGAAGTGATCGCCCGGATTCAGGCGATGCGAACTGCGCCGATTTTTGCGCACCACGCGATCATTGGAATCAAGTGCCCGGCTAACTCCTCTGGCAAAATTGACATGAGGGCAGAGAGTTCGATGCCGTTTGGGGGAATTTTTTCCAAGGCATGGACGATCTCGTGGGTTGGAGGCAAATAGCTGCCGATATGCGAAAAACTCGCCAACCGTCGGCAGGAATCGATGTGCCGTTGATTTGCAGAATCCCTGCAAAAAATCCGGGAACTCTTGCTGATGAGTTGAGTGGGGTAGGAAGCAAATGTGGTGAATGGATTCTCCCTCGCCGGCCAAGCTTGGAGCGGCTTGCCTTGTCCCAACCTGCGAGCGGTCGCCCGCCGGTCGGCAAGTTCCCTCCAGAGGCTTTCATATTTGGGATAAATCACCGCCCAATCGAATTCGGATCTCGCGCGATTCCGCCCCGCCTCGCCCATGGCGCGCCGCGTTTCCGGGGAGGAAAACAAAGCGTCAAACGCCTTGGTCGCCTCGTCGATATCCACAGCGACAAACAAACTGGCGATGCCACAGTAGAGGTCGTAATTCAGCAACCCCTGGGCGTATTGCCTCGCAATCTCGGCACCGAAATCCGAGTTCGGCGCCGTGGTGCGGATCCGAAAACCATCGATGCCATCGCGCACCGTGTCCCGGTAGCCATTCCAGTCCGAAACCACCACCGGCAATCCCACCGCCATCGCTTCGATAGGTGTGAGCCCGAAGGTTTCCTGATGATTGTCGCTGAGGGAGCAGAAAATATCCGCGCAGGCCCAGGCCTCATCGGCGAGATCATGGTTCGAACCATCGAGAACGATCCGCCGAACACCCGGTGCCAGCAGGCGCGCCGTCTCTTCAAACGCCTGCTCGATGTGGCGGTTTGGAAAAATCCCATACTCGACGATCACCACCTTGCGGTTCTTCGCGGCGTTTGCCACAGCCATGTCCATGGCCGCCGGATGCGCTTTCGCATGGAATGCCAACCGACCGACAAAGAGGACCACAATTTCATCGGCCGAGATTCCGAGGCGCTGCCTCGCCTCGCTTTTCTTGTCCGGAATGGAATCGAAGCGTTGGCAGTGCACGCCCAGCGGAATCTTTTCCAGGACAGGCTTCGGAAACCTCACCGCCCCCAACCGCTCGCGAAGCCTTTCGAATTCCGCCTCCATTACCCCATCGACCACCGTGCAAGCCACGCTGGAAGTGCAAACAATCGCGTCCCATTCCTGCACGGGAGCGGCAACCGTGGAGGTCAGCGCATCCATCACCCGGTCGGAAAGCAGGGTGTGGGTGATTCCACAAATGCTCCAGCGGTCCGCCCCATAAAGGGAACGCTGAAACGCATGCGCGGCGAGGCCCGGAGCCGGATGAAAAATCGTTCCTGCCTCTTCAATCAGGTGTGAGCGTTCCTTGTTGTAAACATGCACCGGCTTGGTCGAACCGCTTTCTTTGGCCTGCTTCGCAAAGGCCATCGCGTGGGACTGGTCTTCGACCCAAATCCGCTGTTTGGAATCCGTGCTGTAACGAAAATACGCCTCGAGAAACCCATTCCCGGCGGAATTGCGTCCCATCAACTTCTTGCCTTTTATCGTGAAGGCTTCGGGGTGAAATTCGATGACGGCATCAGCCCCCAATCTGTCTGAATCGTTCATTTAGCGATAAGGCTACAATTGCAGTGCCCGCTGGATTAATTGAAGCGCTGAGACAATAGAAGCCTTTCAGTCGCTGAATGAGCTTGAAAAAAGGAGGGATTTCTTTGAATTGACGCCGCTACGGGCGGGGCGGACTTTGAGGTTGAAACAAACGCCATGAAACCACCGCTCACACTGGTTGAGGAAATCGAACTCCTATCGCTCGACGACAAAACCGGCGCGCATCTTCCGCTGCCTCCAGAGGCTTTGGCCCATGGGCTTGCGGGTGCGATCCTAGCGGATTTGGAAATGGCAGGCCGCATAGCAACGGGAGGGAAAGTGGTGGATTTGAAAAGCTCGGCCCCAACGGGGAATCCCCTCCTCGATCCCTGGCTCGATCGCATCGCAGCCGATACCGCCGCGCACCCGATCGCGTATTGGCTCTCGATTTTCTGCGATGAAAAACCCGCCATTGAATCAGCCACGCTCGATCGCCTGATCCAGCGCGGCATCCTCAAGCGCGAGGACAAAAAAATCCTCTGGGTTATCGGCCTCCGGCGCTACCCGACAATCCACAACGAGGAACGCGTGGAGGTTCGCACGCGACTGGCGAAGTTGATCCAAGGCGACGAGGCGCCCCCGCATTTCGACGCCACGTTGATCAGCATCTTGAGCGGTTGCTCGCTGCTTTCGAGTGTTTTTTCAGAGTGCCAACTCGAGGGACGGGCAGATCGCATCGCATCGATCGCCGATTCAGACCCGGTGGGACGCGAGGTCGCCGAGGCCACGCGCCAGATCATCGAATCGTTGATGCTGGCCCAATCGACCACCGCCACACCGTATTAGGAGCGAATGAATTCGGCCCGCAAAACAAGGGTTTTTGCCACTCTGGCAGCCTTGCTCGCGATTTCGGCAGGACTTTGGGTTTCCCACACGGTGTGGTTTCCATTAATCTGGCGACACCTTCTCGTCATCGATTCCCTACCGGAAAAAGCCGACGCGATCGTGCTTCTCGGCGGCGAATCACAGGCCCGCCCTGTCGAGGCCGCGAGGCTCTACAAGGAAGGCGTGGCTCCGCTCGTCTTCATCATCGGCACGGGCGACACTCCCACGAACCGGCGCGCGTTGATCAAAGCCGGCGTGCCGCCAGACCGCATCATGGTCGAAACAAAATCCCGCTCGACCTTGCAAAACGCCGAATTCGCCAAGCCGATTCTTGAAAAATCCGGGGTGCGAAAGGCGGTTCTCGTCACCTCCTCCTTCCACGCCAGGCGCGCGCTCACGACCTTCCAGCAACGAATTCCCGGAATTGATTTCGGCATCGCCACCTCGCGCATCGGTTGGTGGGACACCCCGAGCGGACGATTGCAGGAGGACGAGTGGGCCGCGATCGAGATGGTGAAAATCCCCGGCTACTGGTTCTACCACGGCATCCAGCCTTGGATAAAAAAAACTGCCCCGCCTGTGGAAAACAGCCAGACTCCGCGGAGCTGAATGCCGTCGATCCTTTTCATCAACCGGGTTTATCCGCCCGCCAAGGGCGCTACGGGGGACATGCTCCTGGGAATGGCCGAGGCGCTCGCCGCGAGAGGCTGGGAGGTCTCCATCCTCACCACCGCCGAACCGGGTGAACCAAAAAACTCCACCCGCCGGGGAGTTCGAATCTTCCGCGCCGGCGGGGCGCTTTCGCGCCGCAATGTCCTCCTGCGCGTGGTGAGCTATGTCTTCATGATCCCCTGGCTGATCACCCGCGCGCTGCTTTTGCCCCGCACCGATTTCGTGGTGACGATGACCGACCCGCCGATGCTGGCTGTGGCGGGGTTGGCGATGAAGTTCTTCAAACGCAACCGCGTGATTCACTGGGCGCAGGATTTGTATCCCGAGGTAGCCGAGGAATTGGGCGTTCTTCCCCGAGGAAATCCCGCAACAAACCTGCTTCGACGCCTTTCGACAGAGGCCCTCGCGCAGGCCGACGCCGTAGTGGCAATCGGGCGGTGCATGGCTTCGCGCCTGACCGCACGGGGAATCTCCTACGCCAAAATCTCGATCATTCCAAACTGGGCGCCCCCCATCCAATCCCTCGACCGCGCCAACAATCCCTTCCGCCAAGCGCACGGACTCGAGGGGCGATTCGTCGTGGCCTATTCGGGAAATATGGGGCTCGCGCATGATTTCGACACGGTGCTCGATGCAGCCGACAGCCTGCGTGGTCAGCGCATCGTTTTTCTTTTCATCGGCGATGGACCCCGCCGGGTCGAGGTCGAGGCCGCTGCGCGGTTGCGACGGATCGACAACATTCGCTTCCTGCCATCCCAACCCGCCGACAAGCTCTCTGAGAGCCTCTCGGCGGCGGACGCGCACTTGGTGACAATGAGACCGAACCTCTGCGGCCTGGTGGTTCCCAGCAAAATTTACGGTGTTCTCGCCTCTGGTCGGCCGTGCCTTTTTGTGGGACCTCCTGACTCCGAAGCGGCGCGACTGATCCTCGAGACGGATTCAGGCTTTGTTGTCGAGCCCGGCCAATCCGCGCAGTTGGCTTCCGAGATTTTGGATTGGGCTTCGAACCCGACACTGCACGCCGCAGCTTGCCGAAAAGCCCGCATCGCCGGCGCCGCGTGCACCGCCCAAAACGCCGCTGAGGTTTTCGAAGAAATGCTCCGCCACCTCGCCTCCGAAAAACCATGACCTCGCCGCTCCGCAACTTCATCC
>CAWUMN010000083.1:0-6012 GCA_963923595.1 uncultured bacterium | reverse complement strand
CATCGCCCAATCCCCCGTAGACATTCCGTGAGCCGTCCGGGAGGAGGACTTCGAGACGCCCGGATTTGAGCTTGGAAAAACTATGGAGAACGAGGCGTCGGAAAAACATCGCGGGCGGGACGATGACGCCCGCGCCACAGGGAATCAAGGCTTCAGCCGCAACCGCAGCCCGCCCCGCAGCCATGGCCGCCGGATGGAGCCGGAGAGCCGCCGCCCTTACCCGAAGTCATGATGCCGAGTCCTCCGGTGATCACGCGGCGGATGGGTTCGCCGGTCTCGGGGTGTCGCGTGAGCGCGGAGTCCTTCATGCTCTGGCTGATTTCGTAGGTGCGAACGGGTTCGTCGGCCGTGCCGGGAATCGTTTCGTAAGTGTAGATGGCCATGGATGGAAAATCGGCGTCCGAGTTTTTCCGCGCAAGAGGTTTTACGGCGTGCGGAAGATGAAAAAGACGGCGCCGACGAGGCAGAGCGAGGCCCAGAGGTAGTTCCAGCCGAGCGGGGTTTTCATGTAGAGCAGGGCGAAGGGAACAAACACCGACAGGGTCACGACTTCCTGGATGATCTTGAGCTGGGGCAGGGTGAAGACGCCGAAGCCGATGCGGTTCGCGGGGACTTGGAGCGAATACTCGAAAAGCGCGATGCCCCAACTCGCGAGAATCGCCACAATGAGCGGCTTCGAGCGGAGGTCGCGCAGGTGGGCATACCACGCGAAGGTCATGAAGATATTCGAGAGCACAAGCAGGCCGATGGTTTTGAAGGCAGTCATGGCGGCTTCTTGCCGCAAGCGGCCAGGCTCCGCAAGCCATGACGGCACGCGGGTGGTTGCGCGACACGCGGGCGGTCGATTTTCTACAACCGCGACATCAGCAGCTCTCGCTGGAAGATGAGATCTTTTGGCAGTTCGCTGTAGAGTTTTATGAACAGCTCGTCCTGCAGGAGGAGTTCGCGATGCCACTCGGCGGTGTCGATTTTCTGGGCCTCGGCGAAAACCTCGGGAGTGACGGTTTTTTCGAGTCCGTGCATGTCGATGTCCTTGAAATCGGGGAGCCAGCCTATCGTGGTTTCGAGGGCGTGGGCGCCGAAGCGGCAGCGTTCGACCATCCATTTTAGGATGCGTGTGTTCTCCCCGTAGCCGGGCCAGAGGAACTTGCCGTCGGCGTTTTTTCGGAACCAATTCACATGGAAAATACGGGGCACATATTTGATGAGCTTCCGCATTTCGAGCCAGTGCGCGAGGTAGTCGCCCATGTTGTAGCCGCAGAAAGGCAGCATCGCCATCGGGTCGCGTCGCACCTGGCCGAGCGTGCCGGCGGCGGCGGCGGTCATCTCGGATCCCATCGTGGCGCCGAGATAGACGCCGTGCGACCAGTTGAAGGATTGGACGATCAGCGGCATCGTTGTCGACCGGCGTCCGCCGAAAACTATCGCGCTGATCGGCACGCCGGCGGGGTTTTCCCACTCGGGGTCGATCACCGGGCAATTCCTCGCCGGTGCGGTGAAACGGCTGTTCGGATGGCTGCTCAGCACGGGCTTGCCGTCCTTGTCGGTCTGGCCCGGCCTCCAATCGCGGCCGAGCCAATCGATGAGATGCGCAGGCGGTTCCTTCGTCATTCCCTCCCACCAGACATCGGCGTCATCGGTGAGCGCGACATTGGTGAAAATCGTGTCGCGTTTGATGGAATCCATCGCGATCGGGTTGCTCGAATACGAGGTGCCGGGCGCAACCCCGAAGAAGCCCGCCTCGGGGTTGATGGCGCGCAGGAAACCGTCCGGGCCGGGCTTGATCCAGGCGATGTCGTCGCCCACGCAGGTGATCTCCCAGCCTTGTTTCTTGATGGAGTCCGGCGGGACCATCATGGCAAAATTCGTCTTCCCGCAGGCGCTCGGGAACGCGGCGGTGACATAGGTTTTCTGGCCGTCGGGGGATTTCACGCCGAGGACGAGCATGTGTTCGGCCATCCAGCCCTCGTCGCGCGCCATGGCGGAGGCGATGCGCAGGGCGAAGCATTTTTTGCCGAGAAGGGCGTTGCCGCCGTAGCCCGAGCCGAAGCTCATGATCAGACGCTCCTCGGGAAAATGGGTGATGTAGGTCTCGGGCGGATTGCAGGGCCAGGGGACATCTTTCTTGCCGGGCGCGAGCGGACAACCGACCGAGTGCAGGCATTTCACAAAGACGCCGGTTTTTTCGATCTGCCCATAAACCTCCGGGCTCACGCGCGTCATGATTTTCATGTTCGCGACGACATACGGGCTGTCGGACAACTCGATGCCGTATTGCGCGATCGGCGAGCCGACCGGGCCCATGCTGAAAGGGATCACGAACAGCGTGCGCCCCCGCATGCAGCCGTCGAAAAGGCCTTGCAGGCGCGCTTTCATCTTGTCGGGTGACTCCCAGTTGTTCGTGGGACCGGCGTCTTTTTTCGACTGCGAGCAGATGAAGGTGCGTTCCTCCACGCGCGCCACATCGCGTGGGTCGCTGCGGACGAGCAGGGAGTTCGGGCGCTTCTCGGGGTTCAACCATAGGCCCGCGCCGGAGGCGACGATCGCATCGCGCATGGCCTTGTCCTGAGCCTCGGAGCCATCGCACCAGAAGATTTCCTTGGGTTTGGTGAGGGCGGCGAAATCCTCGACCCACGCGAGAATGGCGGCGTGGTTCGGCTTCGGGGCTCCGGTGTGCGGGATGGGTTCTGTTTTCATCATGGCGAGATTTTCCACCTATCAAAATCAGCCCACAAGAAAAACGGGGTGAACCCCTTGTTTGATCCCGAAACAGGATTGCGATGGGGCTCCCGAACTGCTTGGATTCAGGGTTTAAGCATGAAATCGCCCTTCAATACCCTGCGCTCCTTTGATCTCGGAAACGGAAAAACCGGCCAACTCCACTCCCTTCCCGCTCTGCAAGAAGCAGGCGTCGGCCCGATCTCCAAACTCCCCGTCAGCATCCGCATCGTCCTCGAATCCGTCCTCCGCAACTGCGACGGGAAAAAAGTCCAGGCCCGCGATGTCGAGACGCTCGCGAATTGGAACGCCAAGGCCCCCGCGCCGGAGGAGATTCCGTTCGTCGTCGCCCGCATCGTGTTGCAGGACTTCACCGGCGTGCCGCTCCTGGTCGACCTCGCCGCCATGCGCACGGCCGTGAAAGGCCTCGGCGGCAACCCCGCGATCATCGAGCCCCTCGTTCCAGTAGATCTCGTGGTGGACCACTCGGTGCAGGTCGATTTCTACGGCTCCGCGAACGCGCTCCAGCTCAATCTGGACATGGAATTCAAGCGCAACCGCGAGCGCTACCAGTTCCTCAAATGGGGCCAGCAGGCGTTCAAGACCTTCGGCGTCGTGCCTCCCGGCATCGGCATCGTCCACCAGGTGAACCTCGAATATCTCGCCAAGGGTGTGCTCAACGCCGGCGATATCTACTACCCCGACACACTCGTCGGCACCGACTCCCACACGACCATGATCAACGGCCTCGGCGTCGTGGGCTGGGGCGTGGGCGGCATCGAGGCGGAAGCCGGAATGCTCGGCCAGCCCGTGTATTTCCTGACCCCTGAAGTCGTGGGTGTGAACCTCACCGGTCGCCTGCGCGAGGGCGTCACCGCGACCGACCTCGCCCTCCATGTCACCCAACTCCTCCGTGCCGCGAAGGTCGTCGGAAAATTCGTGGAGTTCTACGGCGAGGGAGCCGCCAGCCTGCCGCTCACCGACCGCGCGACCATCGCGAACATGGCCCCCGAATACGGCGCGACCATGGGCTTCTTCCCTGTCGATGGCGAATCCGTCAATTACCTCGCCGCCACCGGCCGCACCGACGAGCAATGCCGCGCGTTCGAGAATTATTTCAAGGCCCAAGGCCTCTTCGGCATGCCGAAAAAAGGCGACATCGCCTACAGCGTGGACATCGACCTCGACCTCGCCACCGTCCAGCCCGGTGTGGCCGGCCCCAAGCGCCCGCAGGACCGCATCAATGTCCCCGAGCTGAAGTCGACCTTCACCAATCTCCTCACCAAGCCCGTCGCCGAGGGCGGCTATGGAAAAAATTCCGAAGCCCTCGCGAAGACCGCCGCCGTGAAGCGCAACGGCTCGCTCTCGAAGGACGAAGCCGAGATGGTCGCCGACCGTCCTACGCCCGATGCCGTCGCCGCGCCGCATGTGAAGGGTGATCTCCACCTCCGCAACGGTTCCGTCCTCATCGCCGCCATCACCAGTTGCACAAACACCAGCAACCCGAGCGTGATGATCGGCGCCGGCCTCCTCGCCAAAAAAGCCGCCCAGCGCGGCCTCCGCGTCGATCCCGCCGTGAAGACCTCCCTCGCGCCCGGCTCCCGCGTCGTGAAGGACTACCTCGAGACCACCGGCCTCCAGCCCTTCCTCGACCAGCTCGGCTTCCAGATCGTCGGCTACGGCTGCACCACCTGCATCGGCAACTCCGGCCCGCTCGCGCCCGAGATCGAATCCGCCATCGTGGACAACGACCTCGTCACCGCCGCCGTCCTCTCCGGCAACCGCAACTTCGAAGCCCGCATCCACCAAAACATCCGCGCGAACTTCCTCATGTCGCCCCCGCTCGTCGTCGCCTACGCCCTCGCCGGCCGCGTCGATATCGACCTCACCAAGGAACCGATCGGCAAAGGCACGGACGGCTCCGAGGTTTTCCTGAAAGACATCTGGCCCAGCCTCGAGGAAATCCGCAACGAAATGCAGGCCGCCCTCAAGCCCGAGGTCTTCAAAAAACTCTACACCGGCTTCGCGGACCAGAACCCCAAGTGGAACGAAGTCCCCTCCAGCGTCGGCCAGATCTACGAGTGGGACCGCAAGAGCACCTACATCCAGGAGCCCCCGTTCTTTGAAAACTTCGGCATGTCCGCCGGCACGATCTCGAACATCACCGGCGCCCGCGCCATGGGCATCTTCGGCGACAGCGTCACCACCGACCACATCTCGCCCGCCGGCGCCATCAAGGCCAGCTCGCCCGCCGGAAAATACCTCGTCGAAAACGGCATCGAAGCGGTGGATTTCAACAGCTACGGCAGCCGCCGCGGCAACGACCGCGTCATGACCCGCGGCACCTTCGCGAATGTCCGCATCAAAAACCTCATGATCCCCGCCAAGGCCGACGGCACCCGCGTCGAAGGCGGCCTCACGATCCACCAACCCAGCGGCGAGCAGATGTTCATCTACGACGCCTGCATGAAATACCAGGCCGAAGGAACCCCGCTCGTCGTCCTCGCTGGACACGAATACGGCACCGGCTCCAGCCGCGATTGGGCCGCCAAAGGCACCCGCCTCCTCGGAGTCAAAGCCGTCGTCGCCCAAAGCTTCGAACGCATCCACCGCTCGAACCTCGTCGGCATGGGCGTCCTCCCGCTCCAATTCCCCGACGGCGTCAGCGCCCAAACCCTCGGCCTCGACGGCACCGAAACCTACGACATCACCGGCCTCGGCGAATCCATCCAACCCCGCCAGGATGTTACCCTCACCATCACCCGCAAAGACGGCTCAAAAATCCAACAACCCGTCAAACTCCGCATCGATACCCCCATCGAGGTGGACTACTACCGCCACGGTGGCATTTTGCCGTTCGTGTTGAGGCAACTGATCGCGGAAGCGAAGTAATTCAAAAGCGGTCTCTCACGGAGGCACGTAGATACGGAGATGGGGGAGAATGAAATCGGAACCATCATCGTGGATGCCGCCGTGGAGTTGCACAGGAACCTTGGCGAGAACCTTGGAGCTTCGGGGACTCGCTGTGCAAAGACAGGCAGGGGTTTCCATCGAGTTTCTTGGCGATACATTCAACGAAGGCTTCCGTGCCGACCTCATCGTCGAACTGAAGTCGATCGAGCGCGTCACGCCCGCCCACAAGAAGCAGTTGCTGACATATCTCCGTCTCACCGGTCTAAAACTCGGCTATCTGTTGAACTTCGGAGAAGCCCTCATGCGCGAAGGAATCACCCGAACAATCAACGGCAATCTCGATTCCGAACCTCCGTGCCTTGGTGCCTCCGTGAGAAAAAA
>CAWUMN010000082.1:0-6077 GCA_963923595.1 uncultured bacterium | reverse complement strand
TTCCATCGCGCGCTCGGAGACGGCGAAGAGCGCCAGGCCGGGCGGGAGCGCGAGGGCTTTCTGGCTGCCGGTGAGGAGGACATCAATACCCAGTTCGTCCATGGGAATCGGCAGGGTGGAAAAGGACGAGACGGTATCGACGATGAACATCACCTCGGGAAATTCGCGCACGACCGCGGCGATCTCCTTGAGGGGATTGAGCACGCCGGTGGAGGTTTCGTTGTGGATGAGCGTGACGGCGTCGAAGCCGCCCTGGGCGAGCTTTTCGCGAACCTGCTCGGGGCGGATGGGTTGACCCCACTCGACTTGGAGCGACTCGGCCTGCTTGCCGCAGCGCTTCGAGACATCGAGCCACTTGTCGGAAAACGCGCCGCACATGCAGTTCAGGACTTTTTTCGAAACAAGGTTTCGGATCGCGCCTTCCATCACGCCCCAGGCGGAGGAGGTGGAGAGAAAGACCGGGCGGCTGGTGCCGAAGAGGGTTTGCAGGCGGGGCTGGATGCCGCCGTAGAGTTTTTTGAAGTCACCGCTGCGGTGGCCGATCATCGGACGGCACATGGCGCGGTAGGTTTTTTCGGAGACCTCGATCGGGCCGGGAATGAAAAGCTTGGTGTGGTTTCGTTGTGACATGCGGGACGAGCCTACAAACGGCGAATCCCCGAGACGAAGAAATTTTTGCAATCCCCGGAGCGGCGCGGCATGGTGCAGGGCGAATTCCAAACGCCGTGCCCGCCAAAAAATCCACATCGCCCATCCATTTCGTCAGCGGATCGGACGAGGCGGCCGTGAAAAAAACCGCCGCCGAACTCGCGCGGAAACTCGCTCCCGACGCGGACGCCTTCGGATTGGAAACGATCGACGGCGCGGTGGACACGGTCGATCCCTCCATTTCCCGGATCCGCGAAACAACGCAGGCCCTCTCGACGCTGCCCTTCCTCGGCGGAACGAAACTCGTTTGGTTGAAAAGCGCCTCGTTCCTCGCCGACACCGTCGCCGGACGGTCCGAAGCGGTTCTCGAGGAACTCGAACACCTCTGCGACCTCGTGGAGGCCGGCCTCCCCGACGGGGTGGTTTTTTTGATGAGCGCGCCGCAGGCCGACAAGCGCCGCAGCGCCTACAAGCGACTCGCGAAGATCGCCGATACCACGCTTTGCGAAAAACCCACGCTCGGTTTCGGCGCGGGCGAGGAGGATGTCATCACATGGACCGCTCAGCAGTTGCGAACCCGTGGCCTGAAAATCTCGCATGAGGCGGTCGAAATGCTCGCCGCCCGCGTCGGCCTCGAGACCGGCCAACTCCACTCCGAGATCGACAAGCTCGAAACCGCCCTCGGCGCGGGACACGAAATCGTCGCCGAGGACATTCGCGCGCTCGTTCCCGCGACACGGGAAAGCGGGATTTTCGATCTCGGCAACGCCATTTCCGCCCGCAACCTGCCGCTGGCCCTGGAGACTCTGGAGCATCTCTTCCACCAGGGCGAAAAAGGCGTCGGCATCCTGCTCGCCTCGATCGTTCCGACGGTCCGGAATCTTCTTTTGGCCAAAAGCCTGCTCGTCCGCCACAAGCTCCGTGCCCCGGCCGAGCCACAATTTTTCGCCCGCGACCTCAGCCGCCTGCCGCCCCACGAGACCGACCACCTTCCCCGCAAAAAAGACGGCACGCTGAACACCTACGGCCTCGGCCTCGCCGCCAAACACTCGGTTCACTACTCGCTCGAGGAGTTGCAGAGCGGTTTCCACGGTTGCGCCGAGGCGAACCAAAAACTCATCACCAGCCAAGGCACGGAAAGCGTCGTCCTCACCCGCCTCCTCGTGGGCCTCATGCAACGCCCGGCGGGGAAAAAATAGCTCTTACGGAGTCGGACTGGGCGTTGGGCTCGGGGTGGGAGTCGGGCCGGGTATGCCTCGGGCGAAGAGGTATTTCTCCAGAAAAGTGATGGCGCCGGCGACATCGAGGCCTTGGTTGTTCACCTGCTTCGTGAGGCCTTTGTTGAATTCCGCCTTGGCTTTGCTGAAACCCGCGTAGCCGTATTCGAAGGAGGTCGTCGTGCCGTTTGTGGTTGTAGATTCCACCTCGGGGCCAGAGGCGAGGAGATAGCCGCGCAATTTGTCCGACAATTCGGCGCGCAGGCCGCCACCGACTCCTGTGCTGCGGTCGATCGGACCGATGACCTGCAACGCGGCGTTGTCGGTGGTGGAGTTGCCGCCGGATACAGCACCGAAGAGGACGGCGTTGCGTCGACCGGCGTAGTCGAGGATTTCGCTGTAGCTGCCGGTGACGAAATCCGCCGCCTGGTAGAAGGAGAAAGTGTTCGGATCGGTGAGCACGACGATTGTGGAGAACGACGAGGCACCCGGCTCGACGACGAGAAAGCCGTCCTTGAAAAAGGTGAAGTTCACGCTGCGGTCGGTTTTTTCGAGTTCAAGATCGTAGATCAAAACCGGCGAGGGCGTGGGAGATGGAGTCGGCGTGGCTGTTTGAGCCCACGCAGGAAACGACGCCAAAAGCACCAGGGAGGCGAGAAGCACAGACAAACGAGCTTTCATAAAAAAACCATTATTCACCGAGCGAGGTGCGGTCAATATGGGGAAGCCTTGATTCAAAAAACCTCGCGGCACGATCAAAGCAAGACAGCACAGATTTTTCAGTAGCCTGCGGGCAGGGCGCGGTTGCGGCGCAAGTCATAAGAGCCGCCCTAACGCGGGGCGGGGCGTTGCGCCAATACAAAGGTCAGGGACCGACAGAATAAACAGGACCTACTTCAGCAAGAGGACTCGAGCGGGGTAACTCGGAGGCAGGAACGAGAATTATTCCCCTGCGCGGGCAGCTGGGGAGTTCATGAAGGTAACCTGGCTTTTCTGGCGTTGGAGGAATTCGGAGGCGAGCTTGCGGTAGGCGTTGGCACCGATGCCGTTCGGGTCGTGCTCGAAGATCGTGCGACCGTGGCTTGGGGCCTCTGCGAAGCGGACGGTGCGCGGGATCAGCGTTTTGTAGACGACTTCCTGGAAATGATTCCTCACCTCGCGCTCAACAGCGGGGTTCAGGTTCGTGCGGGCGTCGAACATCGTGAGGAGCAGGCCGGAGATGGAGAGTGCGGGGTTCGCGCCGGTGGCGCGGATACGGTCGGTGACCTCCATCAAAAGCCCAAGGCCCTCGAGCGCGTAGTATTCGCACTGGATCGGAACGAGGATTTCGTCGGCGGCCGTGAGTGCGTTCGACATCAGGATTCCCAGCGAGGGCGGGCAATCGAGGAGGATGTAGTCGAAGGCGTTTTTCTCGCGGAGGTCGTCGAAAGCCGCGCGGAGCCGCATCATGTGGTCGTCCATGCGCGCGACTTCCACCTCGGCGCCGGCAAGGTCGAGGTCCGAGGGGATGATCGAGAGGTTTTTGATCCGGGTGGGCGAGACGAGTTCGGAGGCGGTTTTTTCGCCGATGAGCGCTGCATAGATGCTTGGAGTTTCCGCGCCCTCCTCCTTGGAAACCAACACGCTCGTGGCACTGCCTTGCGGGTCGAGGTCCACCAGCAAAACGCGGACCTTTTTTTCCGCGAGCGCGGCGGCGAGGTTGAGGCTGGTGGTGGTTTTTCCGACCCCTCCCTTCTGGTTCGTGATGGCGATGATTTTCATGCGATGGCGAGGAACCTAGCGTTGCGAGTAGTGCTTGACCAGCCCCTCCACGACGACGTCGGCGTATTCCTGGTAAATGCTCTTTCGCACCTTGCCGGCGACCTTCTTTTTGCCGTCGTAGTCGCCCGCCTGCACGCGGTCGAAAACCTCGCGCGAGTTCATCACATACAGCTCGGCGTAGACGACTGGGCACTCGAAGAGGCGGTTCGCGAGAAGGTTCCTCGCCCAAATATAATCGCTTCCGGGGACGGGGACTGCGCCGCCTTGGTAGATGTAAGGCGGCAGGCCGGTGGCGGCGAGCGTGCTCTTGGCGAGGGCCTTCGAAACGGCAAGCTCCTCTGCGTGCGAGCCGTTGAGCAGCTTCACCAACATCTCGAACCGCTGGTCTTCGTAGGAGAGTTCCTTTTTGCTCCAACCACCGGTCACGAGGAAATGGGCGTGGTTTTTATCTACCAACGAGGGTTTGGAGGGATTCCCCCAGGCCTCAGCGTTGAAATGCAGCGCGAGGACGAGATCGGGCTTGAGCGATTCGTTCACCAGCACCGCGCGGCGGCGGATTTCGGCGGTGCGGTAGAAAAGGCGTTCGCTTTCCTTGGTGATCGCGAACTTCGTGGGTTTGTCGCCTTTTTCGCGGAGCGATTCGACGGCAAGCTTGCGGAGGCCATCCGGACGGCGGTTGGTGATCGGGTCGGATCCGGAACGCGTCAGCCAAACCTGCGCGCCGAGAGCCTCGAGACGGGGCTTGAGAAGTTTCGCCACGCGCAGCGTCATGTCCCCCTCGACGACCGGCTTTGAGTTGCCGATTTGGAACCAGCGTTCCTCCATTTGCGCCCACTTCCCGCCGATGTGGCCGGGGTCGATCGCGATTTTCAAACCGGCGAGCGGCTTGCCGGAGGCCTTCGGGATCGCGGAGCGGGGACGCCAGTAGCGCGCGGGCGCGGCTGGGGAGGATTTGGCGAAGCGGAGCAAATACGGCGCTTTGCCCGGCGCGGTCTGGATTTTCGCCATCGTGGGTGTGACGGCGATCACGCCGACCGCCGCATCGCCGGGCGCGTAGACCTCCCCGAGCAATTCGACGAACCGCTCGCGCGTGATGGTCTCCTGGAATTTGTCGAGCTTCGACCAATCCGGACTGTTGCCGAGCGGCGTGGTTTTGGCGAAGACCGGAAGAACCAGCCCCGCCAGACAGAAAAGGATCAACGCAGGAATTCTCACGCGGTTTTTTTAAATGCGTTCGCCCCCGGTTGCTATAAAAAGGAACGATGATACGACTTCTTTTTCTGGGTGACATTGTGGGCGAACCGGGCCGCACGGCCGCAAAAAAAGTCGTCACCGCCATGCTCGCCGAGAACGCCGTCGACTTTGTGGTGGTGAATGGCGAGAACGCCGCCCACGGCCGCGGGATAACCCCGAAAATCGCGATTGACCTCCTGCGCTCGGGCGTCGCGGTGATCACCACCGGCGATCATGTGTGGGATCAAAAGGAGACCGCGCCCTACCTGCCGACCGAGCCGCGCGTGTTGCGTCCCGTAAATTACCCGCCGGGCGCGCCGGGCCAGGGCAGCATCGTGCTCGATACCGCCAAGGGCCCGATCGCCGTGATGAATGTGCAATGCCGCACCTTCATGAATCAGCAACTCGATAATCCCTTCACCTGCGCGATGGCGGAGGTCGAGCGACTGCGCGCGGAAACACCCGTGATTTTCGTGGATGTCCATGGTGAAACGACCAGTGAAAAAACCGCCGTTGCGCGTCATCTGGACGGCAAGGTCTCGGCGGTCGTGGGAACCCACACGCATGTCCAAACCGCCGACGAACGCATCCTCCCCGGTGGAACCGCTTTCCTCTGCGACGCCGGAATGTGTGGCCCGCTCGACTCGATCCTTGGCCGAAAAGCGGACGCCGTTGTGCAGAAATTCCTAGATGCCCTCCCCTCGCAATTTCCCATCGCCCGAGGCCCCGTGCAGGTTTGCGGCGCGTTGGTCGAGATCGATCCGGCAACCGGCCGCGCCGCCTCGATCTCGCGCTTCCGCCAGGTGCTCGACGAGGCCTAATGGCAAAATCCAGCACCCTGCAGGAACTCCACCGCGAGAACCGCCACACACTTGCGCTGGCATTTCCGATCGTCGCCGGTTTGGTCGGCCAAATGCTCATGGGCCTCGCCGACACCCTCATGGTCGGCCGGGTTGGCACGGTTCCCCTCGCCGCCTGCGGTTTTGCGAACACCCTGCTCTCCATCCCGCTGGTTTTCGGCTTCGGCGTTCTCGCCGGAGTGAGCGTGAACGCCTCGCACGCCTTCGGAGCAGGAAAGCTCCATCTCGCCGGCGAAAGCGTTCGCGGCGGCCTCGCCATTTCGCTGGTGATGGGTTTGCTCGTCGCCCTCGGGTCCCACGCTGTCCTGCGTTTCCTCCCGATCTTCGGCCAACCGGCGGAGGTGAATTCCTCAGCCGC